>JBNMIW010000070.1:0-8114 GCA_050873485.1 Lachnospiraceae bacterium
CAGCTACTTTTTTTGTGCTGCATGCGGAAACTTTTGCTAATAAGTCATCAAATGTTTTCGTCATCTTCGTACACCTCATTTAAAATTTTCTTGTTGTGGGATTGTAATCCCTCATTAATATACAATCAAGAAATATACTATCACTTGAATAGAATTTGGTCAAGCCGCTTATCAAAAAACGCAATATCTTGTGGATACGGAAAGTGATCATATATAGGTTTAGTGAAAATGAATAGAAATTTACTTTGCATTTCGAGGGTAGTATGTTATACTATCGTTGAATAATGCGTACCTGTATGCATTCGTATCAAAATACAACGGTTTTCTATTAAGAAAATACCAAAGAATATCGATATATTAATATAGACAGTTTATATGTAGAGGTGATTGGGATGAGTATGAAGAACAGAATCATTAACAGATTATTGAAGATTGCAAAAAAACACAAGGTTCTTACCTATCCGGTGTTGGCTTTGGTGGCGATTATCAGTGCATTTAGTTATTTCTTTAATTGGACGACGGGCGCAGGTAAGCGTGTTGTGGCATTAGTAATGGTGATGGTAATGTTGGTGTCACAGTCTTATTTTCTGACATCTTCCGCAACAGCATTGGTTGACGATGAAGCAGCACTGACTGCGCAGAGTGAACTGCAAAAGCAGGACAAGGAGTCAGATAACCTTGTGACAACGGAAGCAGATAAGGGAACAAATGAAAAGTCCACACAGGCGGAGAATAAGGCAGATGATTCTGCAAATACAAACTCATCCGATGAAAAAGAAACGAATCAGGAGAGTACGACATCCGATGCGAATGTTACAGGTTCATCCGATGCGGAGGATAATACGACAGCAGGTAGTGATGATACGCAGCCACAGGATACGGATGTTCAGTCATCCGAGGGAGAGACTGCGGTTATGGCAGACGAGAGTCAGACCGGACAGAAGAAGAAAGTACAGTATTTCCTGAATTATTCTTTTACGAATGATGGAACGAACAGAAAAGCACCGATTGGAGGAGCGGATACTTTTGTTGAGTCCAAAGAGGATATCAGCAGTAATTTGAAGGATACAGATTATACATATGATTTGTCAGGTATTGTGAATCAGGAAAGTTGGATACAGGCAGCAGTGAACAGCCTGTCTGCTGAAGAGTCAGGATGTTATACATTTTCCGGATTATATTCCGATGCACACTGTACGCAGCCACTTACCAATTTCTCGCAGATGCATGTAAATGATGGAAATGTCATCCGTATTTATACGAAATGTACACTCACGAATTTCAAAGTGACGATTGCATCTGAATTAGAGAATAATGAAGCATTTGATTATAAACTAGACGGAGCAGGCAAGGCAGATTCTCATCTTGTAAAGGTAACAGACGGTACAGCACAGTTTACATTAACAGATATTAATCGTTATATTAGTACAGGAGGCAGCAATGTTTCTGTTTATTCTGTTTCCGGAGCAGATGTAACAGGCGGTCAGGCAACATCAAGTGGAACCGATGCTTTAGCGGTGACATTAACCGGAGGAGCTGCCGGAGGAGTGAACCGGACCGTAACGCTTAAGTGGACCGGTAAAGAATATAAGGTTATATATGCACAAAAGGCAGATGGCAGTGCAGTTACCGAGAACAAAGAGCAAACATTGCGATATGGCGATGCGACGGCTGTTTCTTATTCGGAAAGTGATGTCGGAGTAGAACAGAAACCGGGATATGTGTTTAAAGAGTGGCATATTGGCAGTAAAGACGGAACGGTCTTGCCAGCCAAGAGAACCATAACATCTGATTATCATAAGGCGCTATTCTCAACGGGCGAATCAGATCGAAAAGTATTATATCCCGCATATGAATATGCAGGAATTGAGATGGT
Organism: Lachnospiraceae bacterium; assembly: GCA_050873485.1. Classification (GTDB taxonomy): domain Bacteria; phylum Bacillota; class Clostridia; order Lachnospirales; family Lachnospiraceae; genus CAG-590. The sequence continues at coordinate 1,877 of JBNMIW010000070.1, forward strand.
TGGAAGCGATTCGGACAAGTTAGTCTACCAGTATAAGACAACTTCGGCAAATGTTGTCTTGAAAGCACAGTATACCTATGCAACAGAACGGGAACAGGATGGTACTTTCCAATATTCAATTCCGTCTGATCAACAGAGCGCGTTAGAGGCTTTAGGATTTAATTTTAAGATAGATGCGGCGGGCGTTACGATTATCAATGCCGGAAAGGGACCAAGCAGTGTGACTTCTGCACCGCTTCCGTTGTCAATTACAGTAACCGACCCAAACAGTACGGAACAGCCTAAGACATTTGATTATACAGTGACCGTCAATAAGAAGAAGATTTATCTGTCTGCTCCGGCTTCCGGAAAGACAAAGGTATATGATGCCTCAGTGGCTGCACCGGATGATCTGCCGACTACAATCAGTACGGTTGATGTAAATGGCAACCCGACTTCCGCATCCGTTACATTTGATAAAGATAAGGCAGAATATAATAATCCGAATGTGGCTGCTGCAACCAAGATTATTCTTCCTGCTGATTATAGAATTGTAATGTCGGATGGAGAAAGTCCGGATAATTATGAGCTACAATCCAGAGAGATTACAGGTGCAACCATAACCAAACGGGGTGTTTTCTTAAAGACGACGACAAGTATCAGTACCATTCGTGCCGGAGAGGCAACACCGGTTGATAGTTTTGGTGTTGAATTAGATAATAGCGTGAATCAACAGGGAAATTTTGGATTCTGTGGCAATGATACAATTGACAATGGTGCATTAGGTGAGATTATCTATACAACGAACAGATCAAGTGATTTAGAGGCTACCGGAACATTTGAGATTTTTGCAAACACTACAACGAGTTCCAATTATCAAGTGAAGTTCATTCAGGGTGAAGGCGCTACCTTTACGGTTATTCAGGAGGCACCTCAGTTAAATGTGAACTACCGTATTAATGCAGTAGAGGGAGCAAATGGCTGGTATACAGGCAAAGGTAATATATTGGCGATTGCGAGTTCCGGATACGATACAGTCTTATTATCTACAGATGGTGGACAAACTTTCACAGAGCGGAGTGAGTTATCAGAGGAATTTAGTGAGAATAGCAATCTGTATATCAAGTTAAAGAATTCAACAACCAATGCGATTACATCCGCTGCTCCGTTGAATATCAAATATGATGCAACGAAGCCGGAATATGTTGGATATTATGTTAAAGAACTGGATTATAATAATATAACTTCTCCGATATTGAATGAAAAGCCATTATATTTTCCGGGAACTGGTGGTGCATTTACATTTGGTACTTATGTGAATTCTGTTCTGACGATTGAGATAGAATATCAGAGTGATACATCCGGTTTGGCGAGATTGGATTATGGATTGTTTGGTGACAGCATAGGAACCAATACAGTTAATTTCAATACACAGACGAACAAAGCGACAATTCAGATTCTGAAGAAGAGTGTTCCTCAGACCGGAGTGATCCGGTGTCAGGCATATGATAATGCGGGAAATGCGAGTGATCCGATTGAATTAAAACCGGTTCAAAGTGATAAGAATTCTTATGAATGGGGCATGGAAAGTGCGGGACCGGGTATTGATTCATTTACAATATATTCCGGCAAAAACGGAAATGTTATTGTGAGTGACCAGTCCGGTAAATCCGACAAGGATATAGAATATTATAATAACTGTGAGGCACAATTATCCGTAACGGATGATGCATCCGGAATTTATAGTGTTACATGGCATATAAACGGCACAGATGTAGAAGAATTAGCGGGTAATCAGAAGAGCAAAGTTACATCGCAGATGTTTAAGAAAAAGATTGCTGCCGATGGCACTGATACACCGTATACAGTTTCGGCTACTGTGCGGGATGATGCAGGCAATGAAGTTGATACCAGATCATTCACATTCAAATTAGATGATGTAGAACCGGATCTTGTAGTAGATTATGATAAGCATGTCTGGACCAGAGATCCGAAGGTTACGTTCCGTACATCGGATGATCTGAGTGGTGTATACTATGCCAGAGTGACCGATGCAGATGGCAATACGATCGACTGTGATCTGGGTAGTCCAAAAGATGGAGTGTATACTGCCAGTTTCCAGGCTGTGAAGAAGGGAACATATACGATTGAAGTATCCGATAAGGCAGGTAATATTGCAAGATGGACAGAGAATATCAATATGATATCCAATGAAGTACCGGAGTGCCCAGCTGTATCATTTGTTCCGGATCAGCCGGATGGCGAGAACGGATGGTATGTAAGTAAACCGACAGCCGTATTGCAGACGGTATTAAAGACCACGGATGAGACACCGGTGAATAGTGCTTATACAATCTGGAAAGATGGAGAAACTTCTTATAATAATACAACTATTACCAAAGAAACAGAGAATGTTTCAATGAGGGATGATGGATTGTTCCATATTAAAGTATGGAGTAAGAGTGCATCCGGAGTAGAATGTGCAAATTATGATGATCATATCACGGATGTGAAGATTGATACACAGGCACCGAAGATTTCCTTTACAACAGAAAAAGGAAGCGGCTCAAGTATTCTTGTTAAGTTTACTATAAAAGATAGTGTAAGTGGTGTTGATAAGGATTCCATAAAGATCAAGCACGGAACACAGAATATGACAGCGGAAGTAGAAGAGACGGAGGATGGATATACCGGAAGTTTTGAGATTACTTCGACCGGTAATTATTCTATTCAGGCAGCGGATGTAGCCGGTAATGTTGCAGATGAGGCAGCATTTACTCCGATGAGTATGAAGATCAAAGCAATTACGAATATTACGAACTCGGGTGCAACTGTAGGTGCGATGATCTACAAAGGAACATTTGATATCACATCTGCCAATATTTCTCATCGGAAGATCGCAGATGACACATACAAAGAAACAGATGCGGTTATGGTGAAAGATAACAATGGAAATGCCGCAATATCTTCAATATTGCAGGATTTGACACCGGCGACACGTTATGCGTATAAAATATCGGCTGTTTCACAGGCGGGTGAAGTGTTAGAATATGAAGGATATTTCCAGACATTGGCGGATAATCAGCAAGATGGTATTACGATTGTTGGTACAGCCAGATATCCGGATGACCAGACCGGTACGATCACGGTAGGTTTATATGCCGGTAATAACTGTATCATGGCAAAGGAGATCACATCCGGAGAGGAATTTGTATTCAATCATGTACCGGATGGCAATTATAATCTGGTTGCAACAGATGGAACATATTCAAAGAGTATCCGTGTTTCAGTAGAAGATGGAATGATCGTATATCCGACACAGTATATTGAACTTGTATTATCCGGAAAGAATACCAGTGTATATCTGACCACACCGGATACGCCGAATATTTCAGCAGATAATATGGATTCGATTTTTGATGATGATATTATTAACTTTACCGATCAGGATAGAGATTTGATCGTAGCCGGAGGAACGGTAGAATTCCAGCTTTGTGCGACATTGATGACGGTATCGAATGTTTCGGCAGGTGAGATATCTGCAATGTATGCTGTAACGGATAAAAACAAGATCGTAGGTGCATATTTAGATCTTACATTATATAAGATCGTAACGGATGTGAATGGAAATGTACAAAAGAAGAAAGTAACGGATCTTGCAAATGGTGCAAATGTTTCTGTTACGATTCCGTTGGGAGAATTAGCCGGAAAACCTGGTCTGGAAGTGATTCGTATCCATAATGATGGTGAGAATTTCATTGGATCCTCTTTGGTAGATCAGGATAATAATGCCAACACATATACGATAACAACGAATCAGTTTTCGACATATGCAGTATTATATAGTGTAGGCAGCAATTCTACGACACAGCCGACAACACAGCCGGATACGCAGTATGTGGACAACAGCACAACAAGATCCGACAGCACACAAAGTAATAGTTCTGTGACGACACAGGAGAATAAAACAACACAGGATAATGGCTCTAAGAAAGACATTGATGATAAGGGTAAAAAACCAAAAGCAAATAATACATCATCCATTGGCTCTTTGAGAAGTTCCGGTTCTGCAAAGACCGGTGACGAGGCACCGATTGCAATGGTAATGCTTTTAATGCTGGCATCAGTTGGTGGTGTTATGATTCTTCGTAAAAAACAATCAAAATGATTTAACAATAATTACCTAAATAATATTATGTTCCCTGCAAATACTATACTCAAGACATCAAGATGTCTTAAATATAATCATTTGGAGGGAACTATTATGTCAAGTAATAATTCAAGCAAGAAGTCAGATGCAATGAACAGATTCAAAATGGAGTGTGCTTCAGAAGTAGGTGTTTCTTTAAAGAACGGTTACAATGGAGATTTAACTTCTAGAGAGAATGGTTCTGTTGGTGGACAGATGACAAAGAAGTTGGTAGAAGCTCAGATGAACCAGATCGCAGGTAAGTAATCCGATCCGGATGAAAATGAATATCTGGTAATCAGATAGGGCAGATGCCGAAAGGTCGTAATTTCCTTTTTTCGAAAAGTTGATTACGACCTTTTTCTGTTTGTAAAAGTAAACAAGGAGTTGTATGTTTGATATGTTGACATTTCTACATATTGCGTGCTATAATTGACTGATTAGTGCAGGAAGAAGACTGCCTTGTTGCAGAGAATGATACATCTCAAAGAGATGCTGCAAAAGAATAAAAGAACTATATTTAAGGAGGAATTGTTAAAGATGAGTTTAACAGTGGAAAATTTGGAAAAGAATATGGCAAAGCTTACGATTACGGTGCCAGCCGATGAGTTTATTGAGGCAATGAAGGCGTCTTACAATAAGCAGAAAGGAAAGATTTCTGTTCCTGGATTCCGTAAAGGAAAAGTTCCACAGGCATATTTAGAAAAGATGTACGGACCGGAGATGTTCTATGAAGATGCAGCGAATACATGTATGGAATCTTCTTATCCTGGTGCATTAGATGAGTGCGGATTAGATGTTGTTTCACGTCCACAGATTGATGTTACACAGATGGAAAAAGGAAAAGATTTCATTTATACAGCAACAGTTGCGGTTAAGCCGGAAGTTACACTTGGCGAGTACAAGGGTGTTGAAGTTGAGAAAGTAGATGCAGAAGTAACAGATGAGGATGTACAGGCTGAATTATTAAATGTACAGAAGCAGAATTCCCGTACAATCCCTGTTGAAGACAGAGCAGCAAAGATGGATGACGAAGTAACAATTGATTTCGAGGGCTTTGTAGACGGAGAAGCTTTTGAAGGCGGTAAAGGTGAGAACTATCAGTTGACATTAGGATCTCATTCTTTCATTGATACATTTGAAGATCAGATCGTTGGAAAGAATATCGGAGAAGAGTTCGATGTGAATGTTACTTTCCCGGAAGATTATCAGGCAGAGGATCTTGCTGGAAAGCCGGCAGTATTTAAGTGTAAATTGAATGGAATCAAAGAGACAGAGCTTCCGGAATTAGATGATGAATTTGCATCAGAAGTATCTGAATTTGATACATTAGATGAATACAAAGCAGATTTAAAGGCAACACTCAAAGTGAAAAAAGAAAAAGCTGCTAAGAATACAAAAGAGGGTCTTGTAATTGATCAGATCATTGAGAACTCTACAATGGAGATTCCGGATGCTATGTTAGATACAACAAAAGAGCAGATGTTGAATGAGTTTTCTCAGCAGTTAAGTTATCAGGGACTTTCTGTAGACCAGTACTTCCAGTTTACGGGAATGACAAAAGAGAAATTCTTAGAGACATCTACACCTGAAGCAGAGAGAAGAATCAAATCCCGTCTTGTATTAGAAGCAATTGCAAAGGCTGAGGATATTCAGGTTTCAGAGGAAGAATTAAATGATGAATTGAAGAAGATGGCAGACATGTATCAGATGGATCTTGAGCAGTTGACCGGACTGGTTGGAGATTCTGAGAAAGATGCAATCAAGCAGGATATCGCTGTACAGAAAGCAGTAGATCTTGTAACAGAGGCTGCTGTTGAAAAATAAGTTTTAGCAGAGAAGATGGCTCGTGGTGATTACTGCGGGCCATATAATAAGAGAGCCAGATAGGAGGATTTTGTTTTAAAACTTGAGGAATATGACTGTAAAGCATGAAAAATATGCACAAATCCGGAAACAAAAATTGACAAACTATACAAGATATGTTAACTTTAAATTAACGAAAGTCTGCTGTACACAGAGGATGGACAGCAGACTGAAATCTGAATACAAAGGGATAGCAGGTGCCCG
>JBNMIW010000071.1:0-8083 GCA_050873485.1 Lachnospiraceae bacterium
CACCTCTTCCTCCTTCATACCGGAAGTACCCGCATCCAGCCGGGACATTTTAAGTAATGCATAGACCAGCCAGTCCATCCGTCCAAGCAGCATGATGATATCTCTGGCGATTTCCTGCCTCCTGGCATCACTGACATTCTCTTCTTTCAGAAAATTTGCCAGCAACTGCAGAGAGGTTAATGGTGTCTTTAGCTGATGGGATATATCCGAGATAATGTCACGCAGAAATATCTTTTCCTTCATCTCCCGGTCACGACTTTCCCGAAGCACTGCCACCATCTTATAGAAATTCGTATACAAGATTCCGACAGCACCCTCATAATATTCCTCTTCTACCATATCGCCGCCCTGTTCCATTACTTCATTCATCAACCCCGACAGATTCTCCATTTCTCCATACAACTTGTTCACTCTTCCATAGGAGATCCAGTAAAAGACAAACAATACAATGCCAAGAATAGCAACACAACCCCATTCGGTAACGGAAAATTGTCCCTTGCGTATCAGCAGCCATACCACTAAAACCAAAATAGCCAGAATACTTCCGATCAGATAAATGAACCTATAATGTTTACGCTCGTAATCACTTTCCATGTCCCGTTTCCTTTCTCGTAAACCGATATCCAACTCCACGCACTGTCTCAATATATTCCGCATCCTCTCCTAATTTACCACGCAGACGTTTCATATAGACCGATAATGTATTGTCATCTACAAAAGATTCCTGTGCATCAAATAGGCGTTCCAATATCTGCCCGCGCTCTAACACCTGACCTTCATGCGCGATCAATTCGCCAAGTAACCTTAGATCATTGGGCGTACAATCTACCAGTTCTCCATTCCGATACAAGCGAAATTCCTTCGGATAGAAACAATGCTGTCCAAAATGATATCCTTCCGGTTCCACATTTCTTTGTGTCAAACGGTATCTTCTAAGATTTGCCGCAATCCGCGAAAGCAGTTCCTTTACCCGGTATGGTTTAGTCACATAATCATCCGCTCCACATTCTAACCCCTGTACAATATTCACTTCTTCCCCTACTGCCGTCAGAAAAATGATCGGTGTCTGACATCCTTCCTGCCGGATTTTCCGGCAAAAATCGTATCCGTTTCCATCCGGAAGCATCACATCTAAAAGGATCAGATCCGGTTGCTCTTCCTGTTGCATCCTGTATGCCTGCTCTAATCTGCCTGCTGTTACAACTTTATATCCTTCTGCCTGCAAAGCATATTCCGTTCCTAATGCTAATGCATAATCATCTTCTACTAACAATATCCTGTCTGCCATGTTATCCTCTCTTCTCCATACACAGATCCATCCCCAACAGATTGGCAAGATAAATTGCTTTACCAATCTCTGCTGTTGCTTTTCCACGTTCCAAGTCCGATATAAAGCTTACACTGAAGCCGGTAAATTCAGCCAGATATGCCTGTGTATACCCAAGTTCTTTTCTTCGATTGCGAATTGCTTCCCCATAAGACTTTGCATCTGTTATCTTCATACAACCTCCGTATTATATAGCCGTTCGGCTAAGTCAATTGCGGATTGCAGACACCTTCTTAATTCACTTTCCCAATCCCGACTATCCATATACCATATAGCTGCATATGCTCCATCTACACGCATCTGTGCAGACGATATGATAATAACAGGTATCTCTAGTCCACGCTTTTTTACTTCCTGAATCACCCGATCTCCAGCCTCCCATTCCGGCTTTCCCCACTTCGTAATCGGAAAATGCATATCTGACAGGATCACATCATAGGAAGATGTTGTATCCTTTAAATGCTCCAGTCCTTCTTCTACACTTTCTACCCATGTGATATCTTCAATGCCTAACGATTGCATCACGCTGTGAATCGCCATATATTTGGTTATATTATCTTCAAAATGTAATATTCTCATATCATTATTCTGCTTCCCTGTGAATTCATCTAATTTCTTCACTATATTGTACTACAAATGCTACCTGCTTTTCCATTGAAAAATAGGCAGTCCTCATTCGGACTGCCTACCCGCTAATGGGATATTTGGATTAAGGCTTTACCCATGCCTCCCTACGGACATTACTATTATTTTCAACATATTCTTTGTATCCCTGCTCCAAAATACTAAAAAAACAACTGTTGTCAGTTAATTTCTGTTTTCGATTTGTTGTAACCATTTCATATATTTTATTCGCTTTTTTCTGAATCCGCTCAGCATTGTCCATACAAAACTGATATTCCTTATTTAGTAACAAGCGATATTTTTCATCTTCTACATCTTTAATAACTAGCTTTTCAATACATTCCTCCGGCACTGGAATCATATAGTTGAATCGTAAAGACCCCTTGATTTCTTTTTCATACCTCTGGAGATACTGATTGTATTCCTCATTTATACGATAAAAATCCATATTTTCTCCATAGTATAGCAAAACAGGGAGATAAGTATCTTATCTCCCTTAAATTAAAGGGTCACATTCAAAGTAGCAACGCACTTAAATCAAGCAAACTTTCTTGCTCATTTATATGATATGCAATTATCATGAAAAATGCAATAAAAAATTCTCAATTTTTATTTGCTTGTTATTTACTGAAACGTCCATTTTCCATCTTTTTTCTCCTCCTGCATATAAACCTCATCCCACTGATCATCCTGCATCCATTCATCATCTATAGCTATGTCATTCGCATTCTCAGCACTTGCATATAGTTTATCCCTAGTCAATTCTATAAAACGTTTAAAGTCTTTAATATCTTTTACCGTTTCCACGAATGCTCCTTTCCTATCAATGCGACAACTGATAAATATATATTGTTCCGGCAAACATATAAAATAGTGTACCACATATTTTCATTCGTAACAATCATTTTCTCTTTTATACAGAGATAAAGAATCGTGTGCCTTTATTACACAGGCATTGGATATTGCACTCTTAAATCGTATTTCGAACGTAATCGGTAATTCTTTTTTGTGCCATTTCGTCTCTCCTTTAGGTAAACAAAATCCCCGGCCTCTTATCGAAGCCGGGGATTCGCTCTATCTCGCTATATTTGATATCAAATTAGTACTTATATACCTTAACGGTCTTGGTTCCATATGCTAATGCTTTTGCATGTGTTGAGAAGAAAATGTCAATATGATTACCACTTACTCCACTACCGCAATCCTCTACGGTATATACAACTCCATCGATTACAACCTGTGAACCATACGGTAACACGCTTGTATCTGCTGCAATTGTTCTTCCCTCTGTCGGTGTTGTTCCGCTTGCAGTCTTATTATTACCGCCTGAACACTTCTTACATCCGCAATACGCTGTCACAGTAAATGTTCCAATACATTCACCGGATTCCGTTGCCTTAATCGGTGTCGTCGATGCACCCTTATAAGAAGTATCTGAACTTGTATTTGAACTCGTTGTCGTTGTTGTTGTATTCTGTGCAACCTGTGTTGCCTGTCTCTCAGCCTCTGCTGCAGCTTCTGCCGCTGCTTTCTCAGCCGCTAATTTCTCTTCTTCTCTTCTCTGTAACTCTTCAGCAGATACTGCAATCTCATATAATCGATCAATATCCACTAGATCTGCTGATACATAACCTGTCTTGCCGTCTGCTAACATAACTGTAAGCCATGTAATATCATCCGTACTCTGCTCTGTTGTAGCAGTCTGTGTAGATGCTTCTGTATCCTGCTCTGTTGTTACTTCTTCTGAACTGGTCTGTGTTGTTACTTCTGTATTCTGCTCTGTAGAAGCTGTAATCTCTGTCGTATCATTTCCGGCAGTCTGTGTTGCTGCCTCCGTAGCTACTTCACTTGTAGCAGCCTCTGTATTCTCAGAGGTAGCCGTCTCGGTTGTAGATTCCTCTGTCGATGCATCAGCTTCCGTCTTATCTTCATCCTCTCTAGGATCCTCTAACACAGTAACACTTGCATCCTTATCCAATACAGTAACAATGTCTGCATCTGTTGACTTCTCTTCACGGATGTTCACACCATCCTCTAAAATCGTTCCCTGTAATGTAACATAATCTTTTGCAAATTCCTCTGCACTGTCTCCGGTTAATACATATTCTGATAATACATAACCTTCTACATCACCGGACTTAATCTTTGTCCATTCACCATCTGTACCTTCTACAACAGCAATTGCTCCCGGATTCATAGATCCGACAAACTCACCATCGGTACTTGGAGTCTTACGAATGTTCAATGTTTCCTCTACATTTGCAATACACTTCTTATCAAACTCACCTTCCGGCTTACTTGCTACTGTCTGCTCTGAATAAGCAACGACCGGTTCGGTTGTTGCCTCGGTTGTTACCTCTTCTGTTGCCATTGCAGCCTGAACAGCTTCGGTTGTTGCTTCTGTTACTTCTTCCGTTGTAGCCTTTGTTGTCTCTTCGCTGCTTCCAAATAATGCATCCATTGCATTTACTTTATCATTCTTAGCCAGTTCTTTCTGATTATTGCTGCCGGAATGTGCCAATACAATTCCGCCAACAACTAACGCAATCAAAACAATTGCACAAAGTGCAATCTGTACATTACGCACAAAATATCTTCCGTTGAAGATGTTCTTTCTCATGTAAAGTTTATAGCGTTCTGTCATAACCGCTCTTCTGTTATGTCGCATAGTCTCTTTCCTCCATCAACAAAACGATTCTTGTATCTCTGTCCCCTCGTTGATATCCTAAACTTCATAATAGTATTACGATAATTAAACCTCATACCAAAATGTTACAAACTTGTTACAAGTTGTAATATAACACTTAACAAAATAAATGTCAATATGTCATTTTATACCCAGAAATCACCATTTTTCATACTTTTTGTACATTGCAAACAGGATAACAGCACAAAGAATCTGCTATAATATGTTAAGATATCATTACAAGTTTGTACAATTGTTAAAATATTTATACCCATTTTTATATATTCTGCCGACAAAAATGTATAATCTCACTCATGTAATGCCTCCTCTCCATCAGTTGCATGTATAATAAAATCATGTTACACTCAAAAAGTGATAAAAATAATTTCTATATATAAGGAGGTATTGATTCGTGGCAGTTACTCGAATTGATAAATATCTTGCTGATGCCGGAATCGGCACTCGCTCCATTATTAAGAAAGAATTGAAAAAGGGATATGTCACGGTGAATGGTAATACGATTCAGAAACCGGAATACAAAGTCGATCCTTCAACCGATATTATTACCTATCTGAACGAAGAGATTCATCTTGAAGAATATGAATATTACATATTGAATAAACCGGCAGATTATGTCAGTGCAACACGGGATAACACGGCTCCAACCGTATGCTCGCTTGTCGCTTCCGTCCGCAAGGATTTAGCACCGGTTGGGCGATTAGATAAAGATACCGAGGGATTACTTCTTATTACTAATGATGGTGTCCTTGCACATCGTCTGCTCTCACCAAAACGACATGTAGATAAGACCTATTTTGCAATCATCAAAGGAATCGTAAATAATACCGACGTGGCTGCATTTGCCAACGGACTGGTTATCGGTGATGAAGATCTGAACGTAGCAATGCCTGCGGCACTTACGTTTTATCCCTATACAGAAGCACAGACAAGACATCCTTCTCTTCCGGAGCATTTGAAACAACTTGCATTGGATGCTGATAATGATGACCTCTCTTATATAGAAGTAACTCTTCATGAAGGGAAATTTCATCAGGTAAAACGAATGTTTCAGGCAGTGGGTAAGGAAGTACTATATCTGAAGCGCGTCCAATTCGGCCCCCTTTGTCTCCCAAAAGATCTTGCGTTAGGGGAAAGTCGTTCCCTTACCGAAGAAGAACGAATGCTTTTGCTGGATTCATCCGGCAATAAAACCATATAAGATGAATCCGCACTTTAGCAATTTAAAGTGTTGACATATTCATTTTCTAATATTACAATAAATGCAGTAAATATAATGGAAAATGGAGTGAACATTTATGAATACAAAGGAACATTTCAGCATCGGATTTATTGGTTTAGGACTTATCGGTGGTTCCATTGCCAAATCAATCCGGCGCATCTTCCCGGATACTGAAATATTAGGCTACGACGTAGATCAGGAAGCCCTGCGGCTTGCCTTAGACGATCATACATTATCAAAAACCGTAACATCCATCGAAGCTATGCATAATTGTGATTATATCTTTTTATGTGCTCCGGTACATTATAATATTGCATATCTTCCTATATTAAAGCATATCATGAAAGATAGCTGTATCTTAACCGATGTAGGAAGTGTAAAGAGTGATATCTATCAGGCAATTCACGACCAGCAATTAGACGATTACTTTATCGGCGGTCATCCAATGGTCGGCTCCGAACGAAGCGGATACGAAGCCGCACATGACCGTCTCGTAGAAAATGCTTACTATTTTGTAACACCTTCCGAGACTGTCGCAGATGATAAAGTATCTACATTCCGAACTTTTATCGAAGATTTGGGTGCAATTCCAATCTTATATAGTCCGGAACGACATGATGAGATCACAGCATATATCAGCCACATTCCACATGTTATTGCTTCCTCTTTAGTGAATTTAGTCGCTGCTCAGGACGATCAGAATGGAATGTTGAAGCAACTGGCAGCCGGCGGATTCAAAGATATTACCCGCATTGCTTCATCAAACCCGGTTGTGTGGGAACATATCCTGTTAAGCAACCCGGCCAATGTAGTAAAAGGGTTACAGACATTTCGTAACGAGATTGATACGATGATTGATGCCATTCAGTCAGAAGATGCCCGTGGAATCTATTCTTTCTTTGACAGTGCAAAGGATTACCGGAATTCCATTCCGGAACATGCGACCGGTGTTATCCGTGTAAATTACGAAGTATACATTGATATTCCGGATGTTCCAAATGCAATTGCAAAAGCAGTAAGCATCATCGGCAATGCCGGAATTAACCTGAAAAACATCGGTATCACTCATAACAGAGAAGATAACGAAGGTGTATTGCGACTTTCTTTCTATGATAATGACAGTGCAATCGCTGCCGCAGAACAATTAAAGCAACATCAATATACAGTTTATGAACGATAGGAGAAACATCATGCAGATCAGACATTTTAACCAATTACGCGGAGAACTCACCGTTCCCGGTGACAAGTCCATTTCTCACAGAAGTATTATGCTTGGTTCCCTTGCCAAAGGAACAACCGAAGTAACCGGATTTTTACAAGGAGCCGATTGTCTATCTTCCATCTCCTGTTTCCGGAAAATGGGGATTGTAATCGAGAACGATCCTGCTACCAATACCGTTCGAATTCATGGTAACGGTTTACATGGTCTGACCGCTCCTTCTGCTACCTTAGATGTTGGAAACAGTGGTACTACAACCCGTTTAATGTCCGGTATCTTAGCCGCACAACCATTTACCTCTACGGTTGACGGAGATGCTTCTATCCGTAAGCGTCCTATGGGGCGGATCATGAAACCTCTTTCTTTGATGGGTGCGTCTTTCCACAGTCTGGAGACAGAACAATGCGCACCATTTACTGTATCCGGCGGACACCTCCATGGAATTCATTACGAATCTCCGGTTGCATCCGCACAAGTCAAATCTGCAATCCTGTTAGCCGGGCTATATGCAGACGGAACAACCAGTGTGACCGAACCGGCACTATCCAGAAATCATACGGAATTAATGTTTGAATCATTTGGAGTCGATATCAAGAGCGAAGGAACGACTGCTACTGTCAGACCTGCAACCGAACTACATGCGCAGCATATTGAAGTTCCCGGTGACATTTCCTCTGCTGCATATTTTATTGTCGCCGGTCTGATTACGCCAAATTCCGAAATAACGATACGAAATGTCGGAATCAATCCAACCAGAGACGGCATCCTTACCGTATGCCGAGATATGGGAGCCGATATTACACTGTCCAATGTCAAACAGGATATCGGAGAGCCGGTTGCCGATATTACCGTACGCACCAGCAGTCTGCACGGTTGTACCATTGAAGGTGACATCATTCCAAAATTGATCGACGAGATCCCGGTTATTGCTATTATGGCTGCTTTTGCAGATGGAACGACCATCATTAAGGATGTACAGGAACTGAA
>JBNMIW010000072.1:0-8079 GCA_050873485.1 Lachnospiraceae bacterium
AAGCGGTACATAGATTGGTTCTGCCCCGGAAAGAATCGCATCTGCTCCATAATTTTCATAAAATGGTGAAAAAACAATGACTTTATCACCCGGATTACAGATTGTCATCATTGTCGCCATCATGGCTTCCGTTCCACCACACGTTACAACCACTTCTTTGTCCGGGTCGATGGTTCTTCCGATTGCTCTTCCCTGTTTTCTCGCAACCGCCTCCCGGAAATTCTTTGCACCAAATGTAATACTGTACTGATGCGGCCCTTTCTTCGCTGCCTCTGCCAAGGCATTCGTAATTTCCTGCGGTGGATCAAAGTCAGGAAATCCCTGTGATAAATTAATTGAATCTTCTTGTGCGTCATTGATTCTGGTCATTCTGCGGATAACGGAATCGGTAAATGTTCCCACGCGGTTACTCAATTCTGGCATATTTTTCTCCTCCTTCATTCTCTTCTCATATCTATATTTTCACGGAATACGAATAACAATTTTCTCGCTTGTAAGAGCAAATTGTCAAATGCGATCACACGCTATACTCAGATTCTGCAACTTTCTTTCGTTCTAACATCTTCGTTGCCTTTTTCACGCAATAAAAACAGGTCGGTGCAATATACAAACACGCCGTTACCCATGCAGTCTGATCTGAAAAACAGATTGCTGTATATCCAAACGTACCGACAAATCCAAGGCTGACACCCGAACGTGCGATCATTTCCGTCACACCGGATAACACTGCCCGCATGGAAAATCCAAGTCCCTGTGTCACCATACGGGTAATGTTAAGGATTCCCAGACTCCAATAGAAGAATCCCATACAACGCAGGTATTTTGCGGATGCATCCAATACGTCTACCGCCTTGCGGCTTACAAAGATCATAGAAAGCGTTCTTCCTGCAAAGATCAGGACAAGCCCTGCCACAATACCATATCCAACTGCGAGGAATATCGCCTGCCACAGACCTTTCTTGATTCGTTCCGCTTCACCGGCTCCTAAGTTCTGACTACAGAATACCGATGCTGCCGTTCCGATTGCATCAAACGGACACATTGTAAACTGCTTGATACGCATACCTGCCGTGAAGCCGGATACACAGACACTTCCTAACCCATTATTTGCCGCCTGCATCACCATACTACCGATTGCAGTAATTGAAAACTGCAAACCCATTGGTAATCCCATGGATAACAACTCTTTTACACTGCCTGCTCTCACAATACGATGTTCTTTTGCCATCCATAACAGATTGATCTTTCTGCCGATATAGACCAGACACAGGATTCCACTGACCGCCTGCGACGTGATCGTGGCAATCGCAGCTCCGGCACATCCCCATTTTAACACTACAATACAGAACAGATCTAAAAATATATTTAGTACCGCAGAAAATGCAAGAAACATAAATGGTGTTCTGCTATCTCCCACTGACCGCAAAATACTTGACAAGAAATTATACATTAACGTAAATGGCATGCCAAGGAAAATAATCAGCAGATACGCATAAGCATTATCATAAATATCCGCCGGAACTGACAGGGTATGTAAGATCCACGGACAGAGAATCGAACAAAGCGTTGTCAGAACAACTGCAATCCCTCCGGTTAATAACGCACCATTGAAGATGTAATTGCGCATCTTATCAAGATCATTTGCTCCATAATACTTTGCAACCGGCACACCGAATCCGGCACAACATCCCATACAGAATCCCAGTACAAAAAACTGTACACTACTGCTGGCTCCAACTCCTGCCAATGCTTTTGCACCTAAGATCTGACCGACGATTGCCGCATCTATAATATTATAAGTTTGTTGTAACAGATTCCCTAATAATAAGGGCATTGCGAATCGCAACATTAATTGTAAGGGATTTCCCTTTGTCATTGCCGTTGCTGTATTTGACATTTCTTTCCACACCTTTCTTCGTATTTAACACATAAGGAAAACTCGGCAGGGATACATTCATATCCCCTCCGAGTTTTATTGCGGACTTATTATACTCTTTTTGTTATGAAGTTTCAACCATCATCAATCAAATACTCGTCTTACCGCCTCCCGATATTCCTCCGGTCGATTGGCTTTTCTCACCTTCTTCAGTTCCCTTTCCGATTCCGGGAACATTTTTCCCAGATAGGACCACACTTCCTTCATCTTAAAAAGTGCATCCTTTTCACTACTCATAGCTTCCCGATAACCCGCATATAACCGGTCATGATATTCTTTTAATTCCGCTGTCGTTATGGTTTGTCCGGTTCGAATCTCTCGCACCAGTCCCGGATTGGTCACTACGCCTCTTCCAAGCATGACCCTTTCCACAGTTGGAAATCTCTCACAAAATGTATCATAATCTTCTTTCGTAAAAATATCTCCGTTATAACACACCGGATGAACACTCTGCTTCAAAGCCTCTCCAAACACATCCAGATTCGGATGATTCTTATAGTAATCTTTCTGTAAACGCGGATGAATGATAATCTCAGAAAACGGATAGCGGTTATACACTTCCATGATATCCTCGAACTCCTCCGGAAACTCCATCCCAATACGGGTTTTCACTGAAACACGACATTTTCTCTCTTCCGGCAATGCAGCAATCTCTTCAAATACCGTTTCAAAAAATTGATCCAGCCTTCCGATATCATCCAAAAATCCACTCCCTTTTTTCTTAGATACCACCGTAGCCGCAGGACATCCCAAATTCAGATTCACCTCATGATATCCCAGCCCGATGAGCATATTGCAGGTGTCCAAAAACTGTTCCGTATCATTTGTAAGAATCTGTGGCACAACATTCATTCCCTGATTATTTTCCGGTGCTACTTCTTTCCGTTCTCTCGTTTTCAATATCTTTTTCTTGGTAGGTGCAATAAATGGAGTAAAATATCTGTCCATATCTCCAAACATTGCATGGTACACATTCCGATACACATACCCTGTCACTTCCTCCATCGGTGCCAAATAAAATTGTGTCATTCTTCCCCTCCTTCACCAACAGCCATCCCGGCAGTTCTGTTCCTCACTATTTTACCGTATTCACATAGTATTTTCTGAAAATTCCATACGCCGCAACCGCTGTCAGTAATTCTGCCACACCAAATGCCATCCATACACCCTGTGCCTCAAAGAACCGGCTCAGCACAAATGCTGTAGGAATAATGATAACCACATATCGAAGCAGTGATATCACAAAGGACGGCATTCCTTTTCCAAGGCCTTCTAATGTGCCGGAAAATGTTACCGACACGGAAGATACCACAAAACCCAGACAGATCGTGCGAAGCGCAATTACTCCCGCTGCCAATGTATCCGAATTATTCGTAAACAATCCCATCAACTGTTCTGGCAGGAATTCGCAAAGTCCCGTTCCCACGATCATAATGCAGATAATCAGCGTCAGTGCAAATCGATAGATCTGTTTCACACGCTCATTTTCTCTTGCTCCATAATTATAACCGATCAACGGACGGATTCCCTGAATAATTCCGTTTGCCGGCAGATACAAAAATGTCTGCAATTTATAATACACACCAAGCACTAATACATAAGTGCCGGAAAATGCAGTCAGGATCGTGTTAAGCGCTGTGATCAGGAAGGACGGCAATGCCATATTAAAAGTTGCCGGAACACCAATTCCATACAATCTGCCTAATATATCCTTGTCAAGATACCATTTCGAAAAGGTGATGCGAACCGGTAATGGACGGAACACTACAAACCATAGGTATACGAGCAACGTAATAACCTGCCCAATTCCCGTTGCGATTGCAGCACCTTTAATTCCCATTGCAGGAACCGGACCAATTCCAAATATAAATACAGGATCTAGTATAATATTGGCAATGCAACCTGCCATCATACTGATCATGGAAACTTTCATTCTACCCACAGACTGAAAGATCTTCTCAAACGCAATTCCTACCGTGATCACAACAGAAAAGGAAAATGCAATTCTCGAATACGTCAGGCCATACGCAATCACTGTCTCATCCGAAGTGAAGAACCGAAGAAATGCCGGCATCCCCAGCCAACAGCCAACCAGCAATAATGCACCATGCACAATATTGAAGATCACGCCATCTGTCGCCGCCTTGTCTGCCTTTTTCTGATTGCCCGCACCAAGATAAAATGCGATTGTCGCATTTACTCCGATTGAAAATCCTACTGCGATCGACGTGATCAGATTCTGAATCGGATATACTAGTGAAAGTGCCGTCATTGCCTCTTCACTGATCTTCGCCACAAAATAACTATCTACAATATTATATAACGAATTGACCATCATGGAAATAACCATTGGCAAAGCCATTGATAATACCAACGATTTGATCGGTCTTTCTTTCATAAATGTCTGTTCCATACCTCGCTCCTTTTTATCCAATCATTGATCTGTGTCTCTTACATTACATACACATAAAAACGCCACATAACTGCTAACAAGTAGCAATTATGTGGCGAAAAATAGACGTTGTCCAGAAAAATCCACACGCATTTTAGGTTCTTAAGATAACACAAAAGAGGGTATCTGTCAAACAGTTACTTAATCAAATTCCTTATGTACTTCATATCTATTAAAAATAAATTTAATCGTTCTTGTTTCATAACACCTCATATAATAAATGTGGCTATGTCATAAGACATAGCCACTATGTGGAATCACCATCAGCGATTCCAACGCTTTTACAACTTCCACTTTAAGGTAGGACTCACCTTCTAATCACATTATATCAAATATATTATTCGTGTCAATTCATTTCACAGAATAGTCATATATTACTTCACCAGTGTTGCATCCTCCGCATGAAGGGTAACACCATCTATCGTGAAAGACTCTACCGTATCTAAGTTCAACAAATTAAAGAAGGAATGCCACTGTGTATCATTCTGATTCTCCGCTCCATAACACTCGTTGTCAATCTTATTCTCATTACTCAAAATCCAATACTTTGTGCCGTCTTTCATCGTAACATACACTTCTGATTGATTAGTCAATTCATTTTGGTGCTCATAAGAATTACTATTAATCCCCGGTGCGTCCAGCAGATAGCAATAATTTGACAGCACCACCCTGTTGTAAGGATCTGCATTCTCCCAGACATAACACGGTAACGATTCTGCCTTCGGAATCTGCAATGTCATCATCACTCCGTCTGAGCTGATATCATTTTCCGTTGTATGTGTTCTTACCATGAGTTCCAGATCCTGTGAAAGATCATTTTCCTCAAAGTCATTGTAAATAATCTGACATACTTTCTTATTATCCGTGCTTTCCTTTGTATTGATATATGTCCTGTTATCCTCAAGCGATAATCCCCTGATCTTAAAATCAATATATTGCTTACCCTCTTCGACGCCGGTATAGATCTCTGTCTGATCTCTCAATCCCACCTCCCAGTCATCATAAGTCTCGGATATATCTGCCGTTTCGTACCACTGTCGTCCCTCTCCGGTCAGATCCTCTACCGTGAACTGAAGCACACCCGATCCGGTTTCCTTATTGTACATATGCTGATTGACAGTAACCTTGTATCCCTCTTTCTCATCCAATCCCTCGTAAGACAATGCTTGTGCTACATTCTCTCCGTTGACCGTATCCGCATCTGTCGTAGTATCTATTGCATGATTCGTCTCCTCCTTATCTACCGCTGCTGCATCATCTGCATCCGTGCTTGCAATATATTCTTTCACAGAGGATTCGTTTGCACCGCCAAACAAGCCGCCAAACAAATTCAACCGCTCTGCCGCATACGCACCACTTCCACCAACTAAAAGGATTGCGCCTATCACGGCTGCCGCCTTGACCATTCTGCCAGAATGATTCTTCCTGTCATTTCTCTTTTGATCCGATTGTCTCATACTCTCATACTCCTTCGCTTTCTGCAAAATCGTTTGGTTGAGTTCCTCCTTCGGCACTTCTCCATTCTGATATACATTTGTTAATATCTTATCTAATTCATCTCTCATAGCCATCGTCCTCCAGATTCCTTCTAACCTTGTCTCTCGCTCTCATTAACCTGCTTGTAACCGTTCCTTTGCTCATTCCTAACTGATCCGCTATCTCCTGTGTCGTCATATCCGCACTGTAATACATCAGTAAAATGATCCGGTATCGGTCTGGCAATGTATCCACCGCCCGGATTACGATCTGTCTTGTCTCCTCCCGGATGTATGTATCCTGAGGATTCCCGTTCTGTTCCGTATCACCAAATGCCGGCTCATACATGTACTCCGCATCAAACTCCGTCGTCGACACAACCTTACGTCGTCTCTTCTCCTTACGCCAGGTATTCTTCCATATATTTGCCGCAATACCAATCACAAAATTCTTCATCATACACTCATCCACAGACCGTTCCACTTCCATTGCCTTCAGAAAACTTTCCTGATATAGATCATCTGCTAAGTCACGGTTTCTTGTCAGGAAACAGCAAAACCGGTAAATGTCCTCACCATATGCAGTTAAACATGTCTCTATCTGTTCTTTGTTCATGCTGTTCTCTTCTCCTATGCTATAAGTAATCTCCATCGATGAATGATATCCTTATACTAACATAATGTCATATGCTTGTGTTTGATTGCATTTTTCTATAAAACAAAAAAGAGTTCCGAAGTTTATGTCTCCGAAACTCTCTTAATTCACCTACCTGTTATTATTTTAATCCCATTCACTTATTCGGTTGATGTATCACCAGACGATATATCGACCGATGCCATTGTATCTTCTACTGAAACAATCTCCGGTCCGGATGAAAATGCTTCCTGTCCTTCCGCCGCAGCCATTGCATCTTCCCGTTCTGTCTTGTCTTCATCCTTCCACAAAGAATCGTGATCTTCCCTTTTTCTCTTATGCATCTGTGCTACCATTTGTGCACTCTTCGCCATTTGATACATATCCTTGTCATATTCCATGACCTTCTTCTCATCACTCGCCGGAACATTGTCTCCCTTTGTCATCCGTCGTACCACTTCCATAATCTTGCGAAGATCCTCAAAACCTTCCTCTTCTGCCTTTGCATTTTCTCTTGTGGCTACTTCGTTAAACTTGGCATCCCACTGTTCCATTAACTGATCCATATAACTCTGGTACTCATCCTGCTTCTTCGCAACTGCATCATATGTTAATTTCAATGTAGCTGCCTCATCCGCATAAATAACAGAACCATTATTCGTTCTCTTGATCTTCTCATCCAGTTCTGTTTTCTGCTTTGCCAGTTTATATTTCTGAATATTGTAAGACCTCAACTGCGCACTATACGTCTGGCGTGCTTCTCCTACTGTCATACTCTTTTCCTCCTTGAATCGTAATGCTCAAAATCCGTTTTGAGCAATCAGACATGAACGGTTTTCTATCTGTTATATCGTCAGGAGAAGAGGAAATGTTTAGCTTAAGAAACTTTAATATAGTACAATAAAAATACGCAACAGACATTTCTATCTGCTGCGCATGTAATCAAGTATCTAAGCCTTTACTTTCACCTTAGAAGATAACCCCTTGCTCTTAAATAATTTTTTGTAAGAAGATACTTTCTTCTTAGGAACTTTTATTGTTGTTTTCTTGGTAATTCCTTTAAATGCATTCTTCGCAACCGTCTTTTTCGTCAGCTTCGTTGTCTTGAAAATGATCGTCTTAACGTTCTTGCATCCGCTAAACGCATTCGCCTTGATAGATGTCACATTCTTGCCAATCGTGATCGTCTTGCATTTATTAGCTCCTGAAAATGCTTTGCCGGAAATACATGTTACCTTATAGGTCTTTCCATTAATCTTTACGGTATCCGGAACGGTTATCGTCTTAGCTTTCTTATTGACCGATTGTACAAAGCTTACTTCCTTCTTATCAACATTCGTAATTTGATATTTTGCTGCCGCCTTGTCATCCGATGTAACCATACCAACCTTCACAGTTTCCGTATTGTCTGTTGGTGTCGATGGCTGCTGTCCACCTCCCGTGGTATCAGAAGGTGCAGATGGTTGTTGTCCGTTATCCTTGCCTCCATCCGGCCTACTTGGATTCTCATTGTCACCGGTATTGCCTCCCGGATTGTCTGGATTCTCGTTATCCCCGGTATTGCCTCCCGGATTGTCTGTGT
>JBNMIW010000073.1:0-8067 GCA_050873485.1 Lachnospiraceae bacterium
AAAGTACGGTTCCTCCGAAAATACCTCTGTGTTCATATTCGAAATGTATTCCATCAGTTTAATGGAATTAAAATCAAAGACGCCGGATACCGTTCCCCTGTCATCTCTTGCCACTGGATCTCCGGTAATGACCAGCATATCCCGAATCCCGTTAATATATCCGCCTAAGATAGCCGAACGCAACGCGATCACATTCCGATCCCTGCAACATACATGCGGCATTACTCTTGCCCCGGTCTGATTGGCAAGATATATTCCCATTTCAAAAGATTCCGCTCTTGGTCTTGCCATCGGCGAATCGGATATCGTGATCAGATCCACCTGATTTTCCTTTAACTGAAAGCCCGCCTCTAAGAATTTGTCCGCCTTTCCATTAAATGGAGAATCAATCTCTACAACATAAACTCTCTGTCCCTGATTCAATTTTTCGATGAAATCATTGGCTTTTCCTTCCCCCAAATCCTGCTGTACCGGACTTTGTATCTTCTTGACCTTCGGTATATTGTCCTGTCTGATCGCCTCTGCTAAAACCTTGATATATTCCGGAGTAGTACCACAACATCCACCAGCAATATTAACACCTAGTTCCAACATCTGCCGCATCATGGAACCATAATAATCCGGATGATCGATGTAAATCTGTTTTCCACGCAGCATATGATCGTAGCCTGCATTTGGCAATGCACTAAAAACACATTCCTTTCCAAAATGAATCTTATGTAATAGCTGATTCATATGTGCCGCTCCGATACCACAGTTAAATCCAAATGCATCTAACGATTCCATCTGTTCTAACTGTGTCACAAGTCGCTGCATACTGTATCCCGCTTTGGTAAAGCCTCCCCTGTTCACAGAAAACTGTGCCAGTACAAAACTATCTTTTGCATATTTGTGTGCCAATATTTTGATATGATCTGCAATCCATTTTACAATCTTCCAATCATCAAATGTCTCTAATACAAAAATCCGTACTCCACAATCATATAGTGTCTGAAAGATCATTTCGTACTCTTTTAACACTTCTATTTGCTCTTTTTCATCACTATACCGGATCGGTCCAATCGAGGCACCTATAACAGCCATTGCATTTTCTGCTGTCTCCTGCCTGTATTCTTCAATTGCCTCTTTTGCACACTGCACACCTGCTTCTAAAGCTGATCTGATCTGTTCCTTCTCAAACAGCATGTGATTCACGGCAAATGTATTCGTCCGGATAATCTGTGCCCCGGCGTACAGATATTGCTTATGTATCTCCTTCACCCAATCCGGATGTTCCAGATTTGCATACTCTGCTTCTCCCGTCTCCGGATGCAGTCTGCTATAATAGGTACCCATTGCACCATCCATTAAAATAACCTGATGCTGTATATGTTCTCTTAATTCTGTCGCCTGATTCACGTCATTCCTCCTACCGTTGTAATTTTGCCAGGTATCTCTTATCCACAGTGATCAACATCGTATCATTTTCACAAAGCGGCATATCCGGATCAATATCCGTTGTAAGTTCTCCATTTTTCCGAAGTGCAACCACATTAATCTTCTCCCGCTGACGCAAACATAATTCTTTTAACGATTTGCCAACCCACTCCGGCTTGATGGTGATCTCCACCATACGTAGCGACTTTGAAAGTTCAATAAAATCAATGAAATTACCCGCTATAATATTTCTGGCAACACGTACGCCACCATCATGCTCCGGACTGACAATCTTATCTGCCCCAATCTTCTCAAAGATCAGTGCCTGTGTATGATTCTGTGCCTTGGTCAATACAAATGGGACGCCTGCATCTTTTGCCTCTAAGATTGCCATAATACACGCATCTAAGCAACCTGTCATCGCAACGACAACTCCATCCATATTAGAAAGCCCCAATTCCTCATACGACCGTTCCTCTGTGGCATCAATCTGCATTGCAACCGTTACTTCATCTGCCATATCGGATACTCTGTCCTCGTCAATATCCAGCACCATAACCTCCGCTCCGGCACTCATCAGTTCCGATGCAACACTCCTTCCAAATTCACCTAACCCAAACACTGCATATGATTTCTTTCCATTCTGACTCATATTTCTTCTCCTAACCTACTGTTATTTTTCCTTCCGGAAGTTTTAATGCGGTCTTTTTATCCCGCATTGCAAATGCAATTACCATTGTGATCGGACCAATTCTACCCAAAAACATACAGATACACAACACGATCTTACCTGCAATTCCAACCGTAGACGTATAGTCTCTTGATAAACCTGCCGTACCTAATGCACTATATACCTCAAAAATGATATCCACACTTTCTCCGCTCTCCAACAACCGCATTGCCACAATCGCCAGAACACTTGCCATAAAACTGATAAAAATAATTGCAACGGATTTGCGAACGATCGTATCGGATATTCTTCTTCCATAGCAGGTTACATCACTATTTCCCCTTACGGTCGCTGCTACACTTAAGATAACAACCGCAACTGTTGTTACTTTAACACCACCTGCCGTACCAACGGAAGAACCCCCGGTAAACATCAAAAACATCGATGTGATAACCGATGGAACTGAAAGTCCTTTTTGTGAAATGGTTGCCATCCCCGCCGTTCTTGTTGTTACAGACTGAAACAATGCAGCAAGCCATTTCTGCCAACCGGAAAAACCTCCCATTGTGAGCGGATTATTCCATTCAAACACCGCAAACAATACTGTACCGGTCAGAATCAAAAATAACGTCATGGTGATCGCAACTTTCGAATGCAGATTCAAAAGTTCAAACAGATGACGTTTTGAACCGTCTCTCTTCTTCCGGATTGCAGAAACGACATCCCACCAGACCACAAATCCAATTCCGCCAAAAATGATCAGTGTCATTGTCACCAGATTCACCCACACATTATGCACATATGGCATAAAACTGTTTGCTCCGACAATATCAATTCCGGCATTGCAAAATGCAGATATCGAATGAAATATGGAATACCAGATTCCTCTGCCAATTCCATATTCCGAAATAAATACCGGCATATAGCAGACCGCACCGATTCCTTCCACAATAAATGTCCCCTGGAATACTCTTCTTAAAAACTTTACAAGCCCTTTGAGCGTCTCCAGATTAAAGGCATCTCCTAACAGTACGCGGTTGCTCAGAGAGATCTTTTTTCCAAGTGCCATCATCATAGTTGTGGTAAGTGTGATAACCCCAAGTCCTCCAATCTGTATCAGGATCAGAATAATGATCTTCCCAAGCAGACTCCAATGTGTTGCGGTTGTCACCACAACCAATCCGGTTACACATACACTGGTTGTAGCCGTAAATAATGCATCTATAAATGGTGTCATACGTCCATCTGCAGCCGAAAACGGCATTGTAAGTAATACAGCTCCCACAAAGATGGCTGCCGCAAAGCTCAATACGATCAACTGTGTTGTCGTTAAACGTTTTCTTTTTTCATCCATATCTCTTTACCCTTTACTTAAAAATACAAAACTGCCTAAAGTATAATATGTTCCGTCTCCTTTTTCAAGGTGGATTTTTCTTTGTACGTCATGTATAATTTACTCACTAACAGATTGTAAAGATACGTTACAAGGAGGCTGTCATGCATTTATATGAACAGATCAAATCACATTTTATAATACCGGATGCCTATTCTGACTGGAGGGACTACCGCAATCATCTGACCAGAATGATAATAGAAAGCACCAATCAGGTATCCCTTCCATTATCCTTTCATCAGGGCATGACAGACAGCGATCTTCTTCCCACCCTCCTGATCCTGGGAGCCGGTGCCTGCAATGATCTGAATCTGGCAGACCTTTCCCCTCATTTTTCACATATTACACTGTTGGATGAGGATAGCGATGCCATGCAACATGCACTGCTGCAATATGATCTGACTGAGGATTCCCATATTACATGTGAGTGTACAAGTCTGACCGGAATTACCGAACAGGATTATATGGAATTCTGTGATGAGCTTTCCTATTTTCTGGCAGAACACAATGATGATATCACTCCAATGTCATTTTGCAGACATGCAGTCTCCCTCGTAAAACAGACATTGTCTAATATTACATACACCAACATATTAGAACAGGCTTCTTACGATCATGTCTGTTGTTTTGGCGTCCACAGCCAGCTGCTTGCCATGTATTCTTATATCTTTCATGCCTTTGATGTGAATTTGAGAAACGGACTGTTTCGCAACACAGACGCATCTGTTTGTGATAACGCAACCGTTTTGTATATGCAGACACTGAAAGAATGGAACGACACCTTAATTCCGCAGATCAATACGCAGATTCTGGAGTGTGCCAGACAGACTGCCTGGTTCGGCTTAGAAATAAAACGTTCCACCGATCCCTCTCCACTTACAATAGAAGGTGCGCGTCAGGCAATCTCGGATCTTCAGACACGACATCTTGCGATCACCAGTCATACAGCAGTCTGGCCTTTCTGCCCGGAAGATCATTTACTATATGACATGTGGATTGCCCGGGTTAATTTGCAGGCTTAATCTCCTCTTCTTTTTCTTCTCTCTTCTGCTTTCTCCGTTCCATATCCTGTTCCAACAGAGTATAGATAACTGCTGTGAACGGGATCCCGAGAAACATACCGATCACACCACTGAACTCACCACCGATAATGATTGCCGCAAAGATCAGAATAGACGGAATACCGATTGCATTTCCCACAATATGCGGATAGATCAATCGATTATCAATCTGCTGTAACACAAGGAATAAGATCAAAAAGGTAAGTGCCTTTACCGGAGATTCCATGATCAGCAAAAAGACGCCGACCGTTCCCCCAAAAAACGCACCAACAATCGGAATCAATGCGGTAACCGCAACCACTACGCCTACTAAGATGGGATAGGAAAGCTGCAAAATCCCCATTCCAATCGTTACCAGACAACCAAGTATCACCGCATCTAAACACTGACCGGATATAAAATTAGCATACGTCTCATAAGTAATATGTCCAAAATTCTCCAAACCGTCTGCAATTTTCTTAGGAAGATACGTCTCCATCAAACGGTGAATATATGCATTAATGGATTCCTTTTTCGCAAGAATATAAAATGCAAAAAACAAACCGATAAACAACTTTGTCACAACCGATACAACACTTCCAACTGCACTTCCACTCGCCTTCAATGCCTGTATAACCGACTGATTCTTCATTAGTCCAAACATATTGTCCAACGTATTCTCATCCAGCCTGAAATTCTGTATCTCTTTTACAATATCCGACGACACACCAAAATTCTTCTCTAAAAAGGTAAGTACCGTATCAAAAGCCTGTGGTGCCTGCTTTGTAATCTCCTTCACACTATCCACAATACCCGGAATGACATTAAAACATACAATCGTAATGATCCCGATAACAATCAAAAAGGATACAATAATAGAAGTCGTCCTCTTAAACGCCTGATTCTCAAATATTCTTCCCTTCATATGTTCTTCTAACTTAACAACGATCAAATTCACAATAAATGCGATCGCCATACCATAGATCAGTGGAGATACGGCCCGGTAACATGTGAGTAACACCACCTTTACAATATTAAAATGCTCCACTAACACATAAAAAAATACAATTAAAAATACACCTTTTAGCAGTGTCTTATCTCTTTCTTTTATCATAGTCTTCACCTGATCTCTTTCCTGTCATTTAAAAACAAACTACGTTTACTTATATTGGATATGATACCCATTTCGAAAGCTATCGTCAACACACATCACAAAACTATCACATTTCTTGTATAAAAAAAAATTCAAAAATGCTATTGACAAATAAAAAACATGGGACTATTATACAGTTAATTTAACGACCAGCAAATGCAATCATGCAGGACACGCTTTGTAAGGCCTTGTTTTCAGCGAGCCACGTACGGTGAGAGGTGGTAAACAACATTTACACAAGTATCCCCTGCCAGCAGATCTAGTGAATGAGAACACTATTCTCCAGTAACCAGATACGGATAGTTCCCGTAATCGAACTACACAGTGTTGGCTGTGATTAAGTGGCAGATATTTTTCTGCAAGTGAAGTGGTACCGCGGATCTAATTCGTCTTCAAGAGATTTCTCTTGGAGACTTTTTTAATTTACAGATCATTTTTCTGTAAATTATACATAGTCCTTTTATAAGTGATAGTTTTACTGGTTGTTACATAAATATATACTCAAACGAGGAAGGAAGGATACTATGAACACATTAGTAATCGTATTGATCGCCATCGTAGTTTTGGTGGCAGCCTACACATTATACGGAAGATGGATTGCAAAGAAATGGGGCATTGATCCAACTGCAATCACTCCTGCCGTAGCAAAAAATGATGGGAAAGATTATGTCCCAACCAATGGCTGGACCGTATTTGCACATCAGTTCAGTTCCATCGCCGGAGCCGGTCCCGTAACCGGAGCCATTCAGGCAGCAGCATTTGGCTGGTTGCCGGTATTACTCTGGATCCTTATCGGCGGCGTATTCTTTGGTGCTGTTACAGATTTTGGTGCACTGTATGCCAGTGTAAAGAACGAAGGCAAATCTCTTGGATTGATCATCGAGAAATATATCGGTCGTCTTGGACGTAAATTATTCCTTTTATTCTGCTGGTTGTTTACCTTATTGGTAATCGCCGCTTTCGCAGATATGGTTGCCGGAACATTTAACGCTTATACCGTAACAGAAGCCGGTGAAACCGTACTTGCAGAGACAGCAAAGAGTAACGGTGCTGCCGGAAGCATTTCTTTGATCTTTATCGGTTTCGCTGTTATTCTTGGATTGATTCAGAAGAAATTCGAGTTAAAAGGCTGGAAACAGACCGTTGTTGGTCTTGTGTTTACCGTTGCTGCATTAGCAATTGGTATGATGCTTCCTATCACAGCAGGAAAAGATACCTGGACTTATATCACATTTATCTACATTGCATTTGCCTCTGTACTTCCAATGTGGTTGTTAAAGCAGCCTCGTGACTATATGACAACATTCATGTTCATTGGTATGATCGCTTGTGCCGTTCTTGGATTATTCATGGCACATCCTACCATGAACTTACCTGTTTATACCGGTTTCACAAATGAGAACCTCGGAGCCATGTTCCCAATCCTGTTTGTAACCGTTGCCTGTGGTGCGGTATCCGGTTTCCACAGCTTAGTATCAAGTGGTACATCTTCTAAAACAGTTGCCAATGAAAAAGATATGTTAAAGGTTGGTTATGGTGCTATGGTATTGGAGAGTTTTCTTGCTGTTATCGCACTTTGTGTTGCCGGTGCTGCTGCCGCTTCTGATGGTACAGCCGCTGTTGGTACTCCATTCCAGATCTTCAGCCACGGTGTTGCAGGATTCATGGAAAGCTTCGGTATTCCGGTATATGTTGCCCAGTGCTTCATGACAATGTGTGTATCTGCTCTGGCTCTTACCAGTCTGGATGCCGTAGCCCGTATCGGTCGTATGAGTTTTCAGGAGTTATTCTTACCGGATGATATGGAGAATGCTTCCGTAGCACAGAAGGTACTTTGCAATCCTTACTTTGCAACCGTCATCACATTAGTATGTGGTTATGTTCTTGCTAAGATCGGATATGCCAATATCTGGCCATTATTCGGTTCTGCTAACCAGTTGTTAAGTGCACTTGTATTGATCACCCTTTGTGTATTCATGAAGGTAACCGGACGTAGCAACAAGATGTTGTTCCCTCCATTGATCATCATGCTCTGTGTAACATTTACTGCATTGGTACAGAGAACTATCGGTTTATTAAAGGCTATCAGTGCCGGAAGTGCTACTTTCTTAGTAGAAGGTTTACAGTTGATCATCGCAATCCTGTTGATTGCACTTGGTGTAACCATTGTTGTCAACTCATTAAAACAGTACAACAAAGCCGAGAAATCTTCCGCCCAGTAAACCATCACCCTTGCACAGCGTGAGTGAGACGGACGTGTGAGGGCACATGCAAAAAGATATAGAGAAAGCCATGTTGGTTTGCCTTTATGGTACGCAGGCACGCTTGCGCTATGCTTCATACGCAACGGTGCTAGGTTCGTAAGAACCTCACCAAGCACCGGCGTAATCAGAAT
>JBNMIW010000074.1:0-7939 GCA_050873485.1 Lachnospiraceae bacterium
TGCATCAACCCGGTAGATTCAAGAGAAGCCGCAGAGCAGATCCCGGAGACACTCGTTACAAAATTTGAAGAGCCGGCGGATGTAAAGATCTTCGATGGATTCAAAGATATGGCAGAAGCTGATCTGGAGGCACTTTACAAATCCCTGAACCTTGCTATGACATTCAAGGATTTCTTACATATTCAGAATTATTTTAAGAATGATGAGAAGCGGAATCCATCTATGACAGAGATCCGTGTATTAGATACTTACTGGTCTGATCACTGTCGTCATACCACATTTGCAACAGAGCTTACCAATGTTACATTTGAAGATGGATATTACAAGAAGCCGATCGAAGATACTTACAAAGAGTATTTGGAAGATAGAGAAGAGTTATACAAAGGTCGCGATGACAAGTTTGTATGTCTGATGGATATTGCATTGATGGCAATGAAGAAACTGCGTTCTGAGGGTAAATTACAGGAGATGGAAGTTTCCGATGAGATCAACGCATGTTCGATTGAAGTGCCTGTTACGATCGATGGTGAGGAAGTACGTTATCTGATCCAGTTTAAGAACGAGACACATAACCATCCGACTGAGATCGAACCGTTTGGTGGTGCAGCAACCTGTCTTGGTGGTTGTATCCGTGATCCGTTATCAGGACGTTCTTATGTATATCAGGCAATGCGTGTAACCGGTGCAGCAGATCCGACCAAACCATTATCTGAGACATTAGAGGGTAAATTACCACAGAGAAAGATCGTAACAACCGCAGCACATGGTTATAGTTCATATGGTAACCAGATTGGACTTGCAACCGGATTGGTTAATGAAGTGTACCATCCAAATTATGTTGCAAAACGTATGGAGATCGGTGCAGTTGTAGCAGCAGCACCAAAGGAGAATGTTAAACGTCTGACTTCTGATCCGGGCAATGTGATCATTTTGATCGGTGGTAGAACCGGACGCGATGGAATCGGTGGTGCAACCGGAAGTTCAAAGAAACATACGACAAAGTCTATTGATACTTGTGGTTCAGAAGTACAGAAAGGTAATCCGCCAACAGAACGTAAGATTCAGCGTTTGTTCCGCAGACAGGAAGTAGCAAGCATTATCCGTAAATGTAATGACTTTGGTGCGGGTGGTGTCAGTGTAGCAATCGGTGAATTAGCAGACGGTTTGATGATCGATCTTGACAAGGTGCCTAAGAAATATGCAGGTCTGAATGGTACAGAGATTGCAATTTCCGAGTCACAGGAGAGAATGGCAGTTGTTGTAGATAAGAGTGATGTGGATAAGATGTTGGGTTACTGCGAGCAGGAGAATTTAGAGGCTGTTGTGGTAGCAGAGGTAACAGAAGATCCTCGTCTTGTTATGACCTGGAGAGGAAAAGAGATTGTAAATCTTTCCAGAAAATTTATTGATACAAACGGTGCACATCAGGAAAGTGATGTAACGGTTGCAATGCCGGATGAGAAGAACAATTACTTTGATCAGAAAGTTGATTTTTCCGATGTGAAGAAGACATGGTTAGATACATTGAAAGATCTTAATGTATGTTCACAGAAAGGTCTTGTAGAAATGTTTGATAGTTCCATCGGTGCAGGAAAGGTTGTTATGCCATATGGTGGTAAATATCAGTTGACACCAACGCAGACAATGATCGCAAAACTTCCATTAGATCATGGTAAATGTGATACCGTAACGATGATGTCGTATGGTTTAGATCCATATATGTTAAGCTGGTCTCCATATCATGGAGCTGTTTATGCAGTTGTACATTCTGTTGCAAAGATTGCAGCCGCCGGTGGTGACTGGAAGAAGATTTATTTCACATTCCAGGAGTATTTCAAGCGTCTTGGTACGGATTCCAAACGTTGGGGTGAGCCAATGGCAGCATTGCTTGGCGCATATTCTGCACAGATGGGATTTGGTCTTGCATCCATTGGTGGTAAGGATTCCATGTCCGGTTCCTTCAATGATGTGGATGTTCCGCCAACATTATGTTCATTCGCAATTGACGTGGCTAAGACAGAGGATGTTGTAACACCGGAGTTTAAGGAAGCCGGAAGTGCAATCATCAAGATCAATATTAAGAGAGATGAATATGGTCTTCCGGATTATGAAGATATGAAGAAAGTATACTCTGCATTATACAATGATATTCAGGCAGGCAAGATCTTATCTGCTTATGCCGTATCCTACGGTGGTGTTGTAGAGGCAGTATCGAAGATGGGATTTGGTAATCACATCGGAGCAACGATTGAGGAATCTATGCCGGAAGATAAGATGGTTGCTAAGGATTATGGTGCAATTATCTGTGAAGTGAAGAAAGCAGACATTACCGAATTGACAGTACCGGCGATTGTGATCGGACATACAACGAAAGAGCCTGTATTCCGTTACAAGGATGCAGAGATTACAATGGATGAGGCACTTGCAGCCTGGACAGATACATTGGAGAAAGTATTCCCAACTTCTTCTGACGTAAAACAGGAGAAAGTACGGGATGATGTATATAAGACAGATGAGATCTATGTATGCAAGAACAAAGTAGCAAAACCAAAGGTATTTATTCCGGTATTCTCTGGTACGAACTGCGAATATGATTCAACAAAGGCATTTGAGCGTGCCGGTGCTGAGGTAGAGACGATCGTATTTAAGAATATGACAGAACAGAACATTCTCGATTCCGTAGAAGCTTTCGAGAAGGCTATTGCACAGTCACAGATCGTGATGTTCCCTGGTGGATTCTCAGCAGGTGATGAGCCGGAAGGAAGTGCGAAGTTCTTTGCAACTGCATTCCGTAATGCGAAGTTAAAAGATGAGATCATGAAATTATTAGACGAGAGAGACGGATTGGTTCTTGGTATCTGTAATGGTTTCCAGGCATTGATCAAACTTGGTCTTGTACCATACGGTAAGATCACATCCCAGAAGGAAGATTCACCAACACTTACCATGAACAGTATTGGTCGTCATCAGTCTAAGATGGTATATACAAAGGTTGTAACAAACAAGAGTCCATGGCTTAAGAAAGCAACATTAGGTGGTGTCTATACCGTACCGATCTCACATGGTGAGGGACGTTTTGTTGCAAGCAAGGAATGGATCGACCGGTTATTTGCAAATGGTCAGGTAGCAACACAGTATGTAGATATAGAAGGCAATCCAACTATGGATGAGAACTATAACGTAAATGGTTCTTATGCTGCAATTGAAGGTATTACAAGTCCGGATGGACGTGTGCTTGGTAAGATGGCACATTCAGAAAGAAGAGATGATTCCGTTGCAATCAACATTTATGGTGACCAGAATCAGTTGATCTTCGAATCTGGTGTAGAATACTTTAAATAAGAGGATGATCTATGTAAGAGAACAGAATTTGTTTTCTAGTTTACATAATTATCGATCATAAAAGGTATTTTAATAGCAGAAAAACTGTACAGACATGCAAAGCGGCATAACAGTTTTTCTGCTATATTGCGTATTGGTTGCATGAAAGGGGATGAGGCGGCGTGCAATATATTGTAACGAAAAAGGAAATGCAGGCAATTGATGCATATACAATTGATAAGATCGGGATTCCATCTGCGGTATTGATGGAACGGGCTGCACTTAGTGTGGTAGAGGAGATTGAACGAGTCAATGTATCTCATGGCAGGGTATTGATCGTTGTGGAAGGCGGTAATAATGGCGGAGACGGTCTGGCAGCGGGAAGAATCCTGTTACAACGAGGATATCAGGTGGATATCTATTATATTGGCGGTTTTGAAAAGGTATCGCAGGGATTCCAGCAGCAATGGAGCATATTGCATCATATGGGAGTCCGATTCCGAAAGACGATTCCGAATAAGGAATATGCTGTGATCGTGGATGGAATATTTGGGGTAGGACTTTCAAGAGAAGTACAGGGAGTTCAGAAAAAGGCAATTGAGGCAATGAATCACATGGAAGGAGTTAAGATTGCCATTGATATTCCATCGGGTATTGATGCTACAACCGGTGCAGTGTTAGGAACTGCATTTTATGCAGATTATACGGTTACATTTGGACTTAAGAAACTCGGAATGTTCTTCTTAGATGGAATTGATGCGTGTGGTACGGTGAACTGTAAGCCGATCGGATTTCCGGCTCAGGCGGTTGCACATGTCAAACCGATGATCTATGCATATGATGAAAGTGATCTTGATAAATTGCCGAAGCGGGTGAATAACTCGAACAAGGGCACATATGGAAGAGTGGCGGTCATTGCAGGCAGCAAGAATATGTCCGGGGCTGCATTTCTTTGTTCGAAAGCAGCTTATTCAACCGGTGCAGGACTTGTGAAGATTTATACACATGAGAGCAACCGGACGATTTTGCAATCACAGTTACCGGAAGCTGTTATGATGACATATGACGATTACGAGGGAGCACTTGCGTGTATAGAGGATGCTTTGCAGTGGGCAACCGTGATTGTGGTTGGCCCGGGACTTGGCGTGGACACCGTATCGGAACGGATGTTGTATGAGTTATTGATGAATGCGGAAGTACCAATGGTTGTGGATGCCGATGCACTTAACATATTATCGAACAATATAGAGTTATTAAGAACCTCTTCCGTGCAGATTATTATGACACCACATATGAAGGAAATGAGCCGGTTGATTCAAAAACCGGTAAAAGAGATTGCGAAGGACCGATTTGCCATTGCCAGAGAGTTTGCCAAAAAAATGCAGGTAACATTGGTGTTAAAGGATGCGAAAAGCATTGCGACAAATGGCGGGCAGCAGACATATATGAATCTGGCGGGCAATAACGGAATGTCAACAGGAGGTGCAGGTGATGTGTTAGCGGGCATTATTGCTGGTATGTTGGCGGGTGGATTATCGCTTGCGGATGCGGCACGGATGGGAACCTATATTCATTGTCTGGCAGGAGATCTTGCGGCGGAACATAAAGGTAATTATGCAATGTTAGCTTCTGATATTATAACTTATATAGGAGAGGTGATGAAACATGAGTAAATACTATAGAATACAGGCAGATATTGATCTGTCCGCAATCCGAAAGAATATTAAAACAATGAGGAGCCGTATTTCGGCGGGTAAGAAATTATTGGCAGTGATCAAAGCAAATGCCTATGGTCATGGTTCTATTGAGGTTGCAAATGCATTAGATGATCTGGCAGATTATTATGGTGTTGCCTGCATTGATGAGGCAGTGGAATTGCGTCTGGCAGGAATTACGAAACCGATCTTGATCTTAGGTGTAACGGACGAAAGTCTGTTTTCAGACATTGTGAAATATGATATTACACAGACCATTTTTACAATAGATCAGGCAAAAGCTTTGTCGGAAGAAGCAGGACGTCAGGGAAAGACAGGAAAGCTGCATATTAAGATTGATACCGGAATGAACCGGATCGGTTTTGCCTGTATAAAGGAAAGTGTGCCGGAGATTGTTGCAATCAGTAAGCTTCCGAATCTGAATGTAGAAGGAATTTTTACCCATTACTATAAAGCGGATGCAAAGGATAAATCACTTGCGTATGCACAGTTAGAGAAGTATACACAGATGGTGAAATGGTTAGAAGAGGCAGGTGTCACATTTGCAATCCGGCATATTTCAAACAGTGCAGGTATTATGGAAATGCCAAATGATACTTATGATATGGTGCGCTCTGGCATTTCAACGTATGGCCTGTATCCTTCTGATGAAATGGATACGGAATTAAATGTACTGTATCCGGCAATGGAATTAAAGTCTCATGTTACTTATGTGAAGAAAGTTCCGGCAGGACAGACGATCGGATATGGCGGAACTTATACAACGCCGGAAGAGCGAACCATTGCAACGGTTGGTGTCGGATATGCAGATGGATATCCGCGTGCATTGTCAAATCAGGGAAGAATGTTAGTCAGAGGACAATATGCTCCGATCGTTGGACGTGTCTGCATGGATCAGACAATGATTGATGTTACGGATATCCCGGATGTTCAGGTTGGTGACGAGGTTGTGTTGGCTGGAACACAGGGAGACAACCGGATATCGGTGGAAGAATTAGCGGATATGTCAGCCAGTTTTAATTATGAATTTGTCTGCGATGTGAACCGGCGTGTGCCACGCATTTACCACAGAGATGGCAAGGTGGTAGAGATAAAAAATTATCTGTTTTCACAGGATTGAGTATCAGGGAAATGAATCGTAGAGTTTACATAATATTAGACTAAAGTATCCATCGGTACAAAGATTTGTTGCTGTATGTTATATTCTGTACACACGACATGCAGGTTCATACATATTGTCGAAGAATGCATGTTATGAGACATAGAACAATGGATCATTATAATTGTTCTGAATTAAGGATAGGAGGAACGAGAAAGATGGATGCAAAAGAATTAGGAACATTTATTGCAAGTCTGAGAAAAGAGAAAGAGATCACGCAGGCAGAATTGGCAAAACGACTACATGTGACTGACAAGGCAGTGAGTCGATGGGAACGTGGATTGGGATTTCCCGATATTCAAACACTAGAACCGTTAGCGGATGCGTTAGGAGTCGGTTTAAATGAATTGATGAAATGCCAAAAGCAAACAGATTCAGCAAATACAGAAGCGGATCAGGGAATTCTGGCAAGTATTGATATTGCACAAAGACAACAAAAACAGGTCATACGACGTGTTATGTTAGGAGTTGTCTGTTGCGTCATTGGCTTGCTCATAGGTATGTATGCAATACATTTGTTTGCAACGGGATCATTTTCACTTATATTTTCCGGAGAAGATGGCCCCACTGCCATATTTGTTGCAGGAAGGATCGGTAAATGGATTCCCACCACGATAGTAGTGGCAGGTGTGTTATTATTTCTGGTGGGTGTCTGTATGCTCATACATTCTGCCAATAATGATCGTTAGCAGTGTGTGTATATAGAAATCTGTCACGAATGGAATAGAGTCTGAATACAATGGTAATACTTAGAGTACCAGATGCGATTCATGATCGACACGAAGGTACAATACATAGAGCGCGTGTACGAAATGACATCAGGAATCTATAATTGGAGAGTGATACCATTGTTAGTGACGAGAGGGGATATCTATTACGCAGATCTGCGACCGGTTGTTGGTTCGGAACAAGGCGGTGTCAGACCGGTATTGATCATACAAAATGAAGCAGGCAATCGGCATAGTTCTACTGTAATCTGTGCAGCAATCACAAGCAGACAGAACAAGGCAAAGATTCCGACACATGTAGAACTTGCAGCCAGTCGATGCGAAATTGCAAAGGATTCCGTTATTTTACTCGAACAGGTACGCACAATTGATAAGCAGCGTCTTCGTGAAAAGGTATGCCATTTAGATGATGAGATCATGAGTAATGTAAACCGGGCATTGAAGGTAAGTCTTGCATTATAGGGTAAAAACGCACTGTTAAAATCTGGTTAAATGAGTTGACCATTTTATGAAAACGTGATATATTCCATAGAAATGTAGCAAGTATTGAGACTTGATAAAAAGCAATTGGAAATGTGTATGATTTGTCAGGTCTGATTGCAAACAAGTAGTTGAGAGAGGAAGGTTTATACATGGCAATTGGTGGGCCCGGAAGCTTAAAATCATTTTTTAATAAACGAAATGGTGAAGACCAGGCAGAGGCTGTAGAAGAAGAGATTCGTTCCATTATTGAAGAGGGACACGAACAGGGTGCAATAGAGACAGATGAGGCAGAGATGATATCCAATGTATTTGAGTTCGGAGACAAAGAAGCGCGGGATGTCATGACGCCAGGACAGAAGATTGTAGGGGTTGAATCCAGCGCAGATATTACAGAAGCGTTAGATATTATGTTGGAGAATTCGTATTCCCGATACCCGATTTATGAGGATGATATTGACAATATAATCGGGGTATTACATATCAAAGAGGCAGTTGCGGCATATTTACAAGATCCGCGTCAGAGTGTCAGAGAA
>JBNMIW010000075.1:0-7882 GCA_050873485.1 Lachnospiraceae bacterium
GTTTAGTAATTGTAAGAAATTGAGAAGTGTTATATTGTCGGCAAAAATTGAAGAAATAATGAGCGATACATTCCGTGAGTGTACTGGTTTGCAGACAGTTACATTGCCAAAGAATGTCAGGGAAATTCGAAGTTGGGCATTTTATGGCTGTACGGCATTAGAGACGATGGATCTTCCGGATAATTTGGAGTATATTGGTGATAGAGCCTTTTATCAATGCAGTAAATGGAAATCAGAGG
This sequence comes from Lachnospiraceae bacterium, assembly GCA_050873485.1. Lineage (GTDB taxonomy): Bacteria > Bacillota > Clostridia > Lachnospirales > Lachnospiraceae > CAG-590. Next base: position 240 of record JBNMIW010000075.1, read on the forward strand.
TTTCCCTGAAGAATGTGGAAACAATACGGATTGAGTGTTTTTATCAATGCAGCAGTATAACAAAAGTTGAGCTGTCGGATCAGGTTAAAATAATTGAAAATAATGCATTTAAGGAATGTGGTACGGAGACGACAGAGTGGAAGATACCGGATACGATCACTTCTTTTGGAGATATGGCATTTGCATATTGTAAGGGGATTACCAAGATGGTGATTCCACAAAATGCAAAGTTTGGAGATGCAGTTTATAAAGAATGTACAGGAATTAAAGGTAACTTTGAAGTGCCTGCATTCCTTAAAGAGATACCAAGCGGATTGTGTCGGGATTGTACGGGAATTACGAGTATTACAATTCCTGATGGAATAGAAGTGATAGGGGATGCTGCATTTCAGAATACCGGAATTACAAGTATTGTTATTCCGGGTGGAGTTCGGAAGATAGGAAAGCATGCATTTTCTGGTTGTGAAAATCTTACCACAATAACCATGAAGAATGGACTGAAGACAATTGGAGATTATGCATTTGCAGGTCGTGAAAAACTTGTATCCATTGATATTCCGGATAGTGTTACCAGTATGGGAATTTGGGTCTTTAATTCGTGCATGGGATTAAAGAATGTTTCATTATCCCGAAATATTACCAAGATTGAAAGCGGTACATTCAGAATATGCCCGAAGCTGGATAGTATTATCCTTCCGCCTGCGGTAACGGATATTGCAGACGATGCATTTGAGTATTGTAATGCATATGTGTATTATCCGGCAGCCTTAGGGGATATATCAGCCAATATGTATGGTCAATGTGCTTATACCATTCAGAAAGATAATACAGTGGCAGTGCATGTGATAAAAAACAGTAGTATTTTGGTGATTCCAGAGAGTATTTACGGTATGCCGATTTCCTCCCTGACTTTTGCAGAGGGAGTTAAGCAGATGCGTATGTGTAAGTACCACTATTTAACGAATATGGTTTCGAAGGATGCGGAAGGGCATATCGGTGCCTGTACTTTGTGTGATGGGGATGATATTGAGAAACCGCATGATTTTGCAGATGGCAAGACCGCTTGTAAATGTGGCTATGTTCCGTTTGTGATTACATCACAGCCAACGGATCTCAAACTGACAGAAGGATATTCGGCAGGCAGTACACTTACAGTTGGCAGTAAGAGTACATATGGAACAGAACAGGTGGAATATCAATGGTATGAGAATGATACATTGATTGCAGGAGCAACGGCAAACAGTTATACCATTCCGACCGGAAAGAGTGCCGGAACCTATACATATTATTGTAAAGTAAGCAGTAATGGCTATAGTGCTGAAAGTGATAAGGTGGGTGTGACTGTCACTGCAAAAGAAAAAGTAAGTGGTATCGAATTGACAGATCCGGAGCAGACAACACTTAAAAAAGGGGATTGCTTCAAGGATAAAACAGGGAAAATGATATATAAGGTTATATCAGATGGGAAGAAGCCAACCGCTTGTTTTGTTAAAATGGTTGTTAAAACCAAGAAAGTAAGTATTCCTGCGACTGTTAAGGTAGGAGGTGTTTCCTATTCAGTTGTTGAGATTGCGAATAATGCATTCAAAAATGATAAGAAGCTTACTTCCGTTGTGATTGGGAAGAATATAAGTAAGATAGGCAAACAGGCATTCTATGGCTGCAAGAAGTTAAAGACGATCACAATTCAGTCTAAGAAACTGACCAAGAAGAGGGTTGGCAGCAAGGCATTTGGAAAGATTCATTCCAAGGCAACCTTTAAGATACCAAAAGCAAAATATAAATCTTATCGTTCTATGTTGAAAAAGAAGGGAACGGGAAAGAAAGTAAAGTATAAGAAAATGAAATAAAAAGTAACATCATTAACTGAATTATGCATGTAATAGAAGCGGAGTAACCGGGTGGTTATTCCGCTTCGTTGTTATATGCATATCCAATATTCGTGAAAAAGAGAATACAACCGGATTATTGATGATATGTTGCAAGGAAATCACGAAGTCTTCCGATTGCGACTTTCAGATCATCTAACTGTGGCAGATATACAATACGGAAGTGATCCGGCTCCTGCCAGTTGAATCCGCTGCCCTGTACAACCAATACATGTTTCTGACGCAAGAAGTCTAATGCGAATTGTACATCATTTGTAATATTGAATTTGTTCACGTCTAATTTTGGAAAGATGTAAAATGCTGCATCCGGTTTAACGGCACTGACACCCGGAATATCATTTAATGCCTTATAAATATATTCACGCTGTTCGTAGATTCTTCCGCCCGGTAACAACAATTCATCTGCACTTTGTATTCCGCCGAGTGCTGTCTGGATAATGGACTGAGCCGGAACGTTTGCACACAGACGCATGGAGGATAACATGTTAAGTCCCTCTATGTAACCTTTGCAATTTGATTTGTCACCGCTTAAGCTCATCCAGCCACTCCGGTATCCGGCAATGCGGTGAGACTTGGATAGACCGTTGAAAGTAATACACATCAGATCCGGTGCGAGAGAGGCAATGCTGACATGTTTCTTGCCATCCATCACAAGACGATCGTAGATCTCATCTGCAAAGATAATTAATTCGTATTTTCTTGCAAGTTCCACAATCTCTTCGAGGATCTCTTTCGGATAGAGAACACCGGTTGGATTGTTCGGGTTGATAATGACAATACCTTTTGTACGATCGGTGATCTTGCTTTCCATATCGGCAATATCCGGATACCAGTTTGCCTGTTCATCGCAAATGTAGTGGACCGGTTTGCCTCCTGCTAAGTTTGCAGCAGCAGTCCAAAGCGGATAATCCGGTGCGGGAACTAAGATCTCGTCGCCATCGTCCAATAATCCCTGCATACTCAGTGTGATCAATTCGGAAACACCATTACCGGTATAAATGTCGTTGATTCCAACATTCGGTATGTTCTTTAACTGGCAATATTGCATAATTGCTTTTCTGGCACCGAATATTCCCTTGGAATCGGAATATCCCTGGGATTCCAATAAATTGTAACGGATATCCTGAATGATCTCATTTGGTGCATTGAATCCAAATGGATATGGATTACCGATATTCAACTTCAATATATCAATGTTATCTTCAATCATACGGTTGGCTTCTTCTACAACCGGTCCTCTCACGTCATAACATACATGATCTAATTTGTGAGATTTGTTAAACTGTCTCATAATAGGATGCTCCTCCTTCTAAATGGCATAAGAAAATTCTTAGCATAAACTTTCTATATTATAGTACCAATCATTCTGTTTGTACATAAAAAAATACAATCTGTAGATGAAATCTCTTTCATATAATTTGGGAAGATTGAAAATTTTCTAAGGTATTATGCATAGATTCCTTGACATTTTATTCTATGTGTGATACAACTGTATTACAACAACTAGTACAGTTGATACAGCAACGCATATATTTGAACAGCAGGCATATTAATTATGCTAAGAACCGCATGGACTTACTCTATGAAGTAGATCACAGCAGGCAGAAAGTGCTCCTGTTTTTGGGTGACTTTTATGCTGTGGAGACGAAACTCAACAAGTAATCGAAGCACTCAGGCTGAGATTGCTTGTGGGTCTGAGGTTCGTCGGAACGGTTCGCATAATCGGAACACAAAAACAGGAGCACTTCCTGTCTGCTGTGTCTAATCGTTTAGAAAGAAAGGAGGTTGTTTGATGATAACGTTGGATTTTAAGGGCAGTAAACCAATCTATGAACAGATTACGGAACAGATGAAATTTGATGTCATGAAGGGCTATCTGAAACCGGGAGATGCGATACCATCTGTCAGAAAACTGGCATTGGAACTGAAGATCACGCCCGGAACGGTGGCAAAGGCATATCAGGAATTAGAGCGGCAGCATATTATCATGACGATCCGGGGCAAGGGAACTTTTATCGCAGATGAGATTTCAATTGAACCAGATGAGGCAAAGTTAAAGGAGATCCGCAAACAATTAGCAACAGAAATGGTGGAACTCAAGATGATGGGATATGACCGGAACCGGATTGTGGAACTGGTGAAGGAGATATATGAGGAGATGAGTATATGATAGAAGTAAAGAATGTATATAAGGGTTATCGTAAGGAACCGGTGCTGAAGGATGTCAGTCTGACCGTAGTACAGGGCGAGATACATGGACTGATCGGCGAGAATAGTGCCGGCAAGACAACTTTGATCAAATGTATGACAGGCATTTATCGGACAGATTCCGGCGAGATTTTATATGATGGGGAGCCGGTATTTGATAATCCGAAGGTGAAAGAACGGATCGGTTATGTGGCAGATTATAATGAATATATCGGCTCGAATACGATCAAACAGATGGTGAAGATGTATCAGATCTTTTATTCCGGATTTGATTGTGAGAAGTTTAATGATTATAACGAGATCTTCAAGCTTCCGGTTGATAAGAGGGTACATTCTTTATCCAAGGGACAGAAGATGCGGCTGGCATTTATGTTAGAACTTTCAAAGGAGCCGGATTATCTGATCTTGGACGAACCGACATCGGGACTGGATCCGGTGGCAAAGGCTAACTTCTACAATCTGCTGGTGCAGGAAGTAGAACAGAGAGAAATCGGAGTATTGATCAGTTCGCATAATTTAGATGGATTGGAGAGAATCTGTGACTCCGTTACCATGCTGCATCAGGGTGTTGTAGAACGGCAGATGGCGATGGAAGATATGAAATGTGAATTGACCAAATTGCATGTTGTATTTGAAGGCGGGGCTTCAAAGGCAGTCTATAATATGCCGCAGATACTGAGAATCAGTAACGTGGGAAGTATATATACACTGGTAGTAAAAGATTATGATGAAAATCTTGCGAAGAATTTACGCAAGGCGGGTGCAAGCCTGATCGAACCGTTGGATATTTCATTAGAGGAATTGTTTGTTACATTAGAAGAAAAACGACCGCAGAATATGACTGGTGAAGACGCGACAAAGAATGTATGACAGGAGGGATATATATGAAGGAGAATCGAAAGATTGCCCGGGTATTTGAAAAATTTTATATGGTAATTGCTCTTGTTGCACTCGTTCTTGTTATAGCCGATGTATTTTATGCAGGATATGATTCCGGAATGGTATATTCGGGGGAAAATACGCGACAAACGATAGAGAATGGGATCGATGCATCCGTAACGAATGGTTCTTTTGAAATTGCTTCTGCCGGACAGGATATGTGCGATCAGGTTCGTATACGGATGACGGAGATGGGACCATTTAATATATGGCTCATGATTGTATTGTTATTTGTAATGTGGATTGCTTATTATACACGGTATCAACGCGGCCGGACCGGAGAATTTCTTCAGACACTGCCCATAAAAAATGCGAGGTGGAGAATTCAGCCATTTGGTTCCATGTTAGGTATAATTATTACGGCATTATTCGTGGATGGTATCGCTTTATTACTGATCCAGACGCACTATAACCGGATATATGCAGACCTTGTGCAGCAAAAAGGACTTGGAACAGTAGCGGCAGGATTTGTGTCAAATGCAAATATGAAACTCGTTACAATGCTGTTATATTATATGTTGGTTGTGGTGGCTGCTTATGTGTGGATTTCCTTCTGGATGATGGTGACTAAGAATAAACTCGTTGGCGGCATTATGGCAGGGGCAATTCCGGTTGTGCTATATAATTTTGTAGGCGCTTTGTATGGCTATATCTTTATGATAAGTGATGTGGGCAATACCATATCGGGGATGATGAAACAGGCGTTGACATTTATTTATGGCTGTCTGGACCCAATGGAATGTATGCAGACGGAACTGACAGGATTTTTCATGGGTTCCTGCTATGGACATTCGTTGAAAGAATATTTTCTGACGGGATTGATCTTGGTGGTCATTGGAATAATCTGCACGGTGCAGATTGCAAAACGTATAGAACTATCCAAGGGAATCTATTTTTATAATATGGGTGTGGAAGTTTTCTTTTCGCTGCTCGTTGGAATGATCATCTTCTTCTGGACCAGTGGTCTTATGTTTGCGTACAGTCAGATGACTGACATAACCGGTTTTATGGTAAAAGGCGGGATCCTGGCAGTGATCGGAACAGTGCTCGTATTCTGTGCAGTACATAATGTGGCATTATTTGCCAATATGAATATATCTTTCGGACGAAAAGGGAAAGGGAAACGGATACCGGCTGGACGATATCGGATTCTGCCGGAACCAGGAAAAGAGGAATTTGCCCGGTTATTCCACATGGAATGGAAGGAAGATCTGTTTTTCTTACTTACCAACTGTTTATGGATTGGAATAAATGTGAATGTAAATTCATTTTCCCTAATGCATACGATGGATATGGTGATCCGGGATGTTTCTTTAAATGGGGTAGAATATACGGTGCAGTTTGTGTATAACATATTAGAATCTACAAGTGACAATGTGCTTTCAATATTTTTCTATCAGTTGATTGTGGTTCAGTTGGTCTGGTATATTGTGCATCGGCTGTTGCAGGGATATAAGGAACGGACAGCGACCGGCAGAGAGTTTATGGCGGGATTGCCAATCAGCCGGAAGAATCGATATTGGTATAATGTAGTAAGAGATTGTGTATTGCTGGTCACACCGGTTATTATGACAGGAATTATGATCAGACGCAATCTGATAGAAGAAGTTATAAATGACGAGTTGGAAATACGATGGGCGGATGCTTCCTTATTTGGAATAGTACTCGTAGCATGTATCTATCTGCTTGTGGTATATGGCATTGCACATTGGGTTGAAATGCTGGTTGCAGATGGAATATGGAGAACCGTGGTATCGGGAGCGTTTGTATTGGCTGTAACACAGATAATGAGTATATTTAATTTTGACAATAGAACTGATTTGCAGTTGAAGCCACCAGTATATTTTTATTTTCTAACGGACTCGGATTCTCAACCGGTGTTATCCGGTGATTATGATGTGTTAGCAGATCAATCCCTGAGTGCTTTTTATCAAATGTCGAATCCAATTACCTATATTGGATTTGTAATGATTGGCATACTTTTATTTGGTGTGTTGTTGTATTTTGCAAAGCGGTTGTATGAAAAGCAGGATTTATCAAAGAATGGATTGTACTTTTCTTTTGCAAAATATGTATTTGCAGCGGCAATTGCTGAAGTCGTATTTTTAAGTCTGATTGGCTTTGTGGTATCCTGGTGGCACCGGATATTGATCATTGTGCTTACCATTGTTATTTTTGTGGGAGTGGCATATTGTTTGGAACCCGACCGAAAACTTATGAAAAGACAGAAAGTGGGAGTGGTAAAGTAGATCCTTTTATGGTAAAATACATGTAATTGCGACAAACATAAAAGGAGGCACAGGACGAAGTGAGAAGTATATTAACCAATGTAAAACGAATCCGAAAGCAGGTATTTACGGAAGTTGCTAATCTTGCATATAATTCAGAGAATATCATTGATGATATTGAGGCGATTCCATATCGAATAACACCGGGAGATACTCCGCAGTATTGTGAGAGCATCTACCGGGAACGGGCAATCACAAGAGAACGGATCCGTTTGGCAATGGGTATGTCCCTTCGCCCGGAGGACAAGCCGGTACATCTGACCCAGGGGATTGAAGAGAGTAATATTGATGAGAAATATTACGAACCACCGCTTATGCA
>JBNMIW010000076.1:0-7771 GCA_050873485.1 Lachnospiraceae bacterium
AATTTCTCGATCTTAATAGTAGAAACCTGTCCTGGATTCAGTTCCACACTTAAATTCAGCTTTCCACCAAGATTAGTCTTGACAGATCCTGCACTGTTTCCATCGATCACTGTAACATATTCCTGTCCTGCTTCTAATTCCAATGTGATCTGGGAATCCTCTGTTCCTTCTACTTGAAATTCTACCATATTGTCAGATGCATTAAATCCATGTACAACGGTTCCCGGTACAGATTCATATACAAATGAGCCGTTCTTCTCAAGTTTGGTAATCTCTTTAAATGTCTTAACTTTATATTTATCTCCTTTGAACTCAAAACCGTCTAATTTGGTCTTTGTGTCCAACTCATAATTGCCAAAACTTAATGTCCCATTCTCTTCTTTGATCAGCTCGCTTACTACTGCCATCTTCTTATCCTCCTGTACTTTATCCGATTATGCTGTTATATCTTCGTATGTCTCAATTGCCATTCACCACAAAAGAGCCCATTTATCGTGCTTATAGTATACAATATATGGTGGCTTTTTTCCAGCTAATTTTTTATAAATTTACTCCAAATTTACTCCAAAACCTTAAACTTCACTCCCGCTTTTACAATCGAGATCCGCACAGTCTGTCCCGCCTTTATATTGCCTGCGAGCATTTCTTCTGCCATCTTGTCTTCAACTTCATTTTGAATGGCTCTCTTTAACGGACGTGCACCATACTTCTTGTCATATCCTTTTTCGAATATATAATTCTTCAAAGCCTCTCCATAACGCAATTCGATTCCCAACTGCTCTTTCACCCGCTTTGCAAAATTATGCAGCAGCAGACTTGCAATCTGTTTCACTTCTTCCTTTGTCAGGGCATGGAATACGATCGTGTCATCAATACGGTTCAAAAATTCCGGCTTAAATAATCTCTTAACCTCTTCCATAACACCATTCTTCATATCCTCATGTTCCTTGCTATCAGAAGAATCACCGGTAAATCCTAAGCGTTTCGGCTCCATAATTCTGGATGCACCCGCATTACTCGTCATAATAATGATCGTATTCTTAAAATCTACTTTACGTCCCTGTGCATCTGTCACATGTCCATCATCTAAGATCTGTAACAGAACGTTAAATATGTCCACATGTGCTTTTTCAATCTCATCAAATAAGATAACAGAATACGGATTTTTCCGGACCTGTTCACTTAACTGACCGCCTTCTTCAAATCCAACATATCCGGGAGGCGAACCGATCATTTTGGACACGCTATGTTTCTCCATGTATTCGGACATATCAACGCGTATCAGGTTCTTCTCGTCCCCAAATACGGTCTCTGCCAACGCTTTTGAAAGTTCTGTTTTACCGACACCGGTCGGTCCTAAGAACAGGAATGAACCGATCGGACGTTTCGGGTCCTTTAGTCCCACCCTGCCTCGTTTGATTGCCTTTGCAACTGCCTCTACCGCTTCATTTTGTCCGATCACACGCTTGTGTAATTCATCCTCTAAATGCAGCAGACGTTTGGACTCTTCCTCCTGCAATCTGCTGACCGGAATCTTTGTCCATTCGGATACAACCTGAGCAATATCCTCTTCATTCAATGTCAGATCCTGATTCTTCAATGTATTGTCATGTTTTTTCTTTAGTTTGTCACGTTTCTCTTCTAATACTTTGATTGCAAGCTTTGTCTCATGCGCAGTTTCCAAATCATTCTCCATAAAGGATTCATCTAATTCTTCATTTAACACCGACAGTTCTTTTTCAATCTGTTTCATCTGTGGTGTAACCTTACATGCTGCCAGTCGTTTCTTCGCTGCCGCCTCATCCATCAGATCAATTGCTTTATCCGGCAGGAAACGATCATTCAGATACCGTACCGACAATGTAACACAAGCCTTGATCGCATCATCACCAATTGATAAACCATGATGATACTCATAGATCGGACATAATCCTCTAAGAATCTCTACCGCCTCTTCCGGCGTTGGTTCCTGTACAGTCACCGGCTGAAATCTTCTTTCTAATGCTGCATCCTTTTCAATATACTTGCGGTATTCTGCGGTAGTGGTCGCACCGATCATCTGAATCTCTCCGCGCGAAAGTGCCGGCTTCAATATATTAGACGCATCAATTGCACCTTCTGCACCACCGGCGCCGATGATTGTATGCAATTCATCTACAAATAATATGATATTTCCTGCCTGCGTTACTTCCTGAATCAATTTCTTGATTCTTTCTTCGAATTCTCCACGATATTTGGAACCAGCCACCATTCCGGAAAGATCAAGCGAAAGCAGTCTTTTCCCCAACACGGTTTCCGGCACATCCCCTGCATCGATCATCTGCGCAAGTCCTTCTACAATTGCAGTCTTACCAACACCCGGTTCTCCTACAAGACACGGATTATTCTTCATTCTTCTGCTAAGAATCTGTACCACTCTTTGAATCTCAGTTGTTCTTCCCACAACCGGATCTAATTTTCCTTCTCTCGCTAATCTGGTAAAATCTCTTGAATACTGATCCAATGTCGGCGTGGCGGATTTTCCTCTTTTATCTTTTGACTTTAATTGATTTAATTCGCTTTTTGCAATTGCCGGATCCACACACATTGCGGTTAATATTTCACCATACATTTTCGGAATTGCTATATTCATCGCTGTCAACAAACGAAATGCAACACTGTCCGGATGTTTAATGATCGCGATCAATAAATGTTCCGTTCCTACCTGCTTTGCTTTGAATTTGGTCGCTTCTTTGTCCGCAAGGTCGAGAATATCCTGACATCTTTTGGAATAATCTGCTTTGTCCACCAATGCAACATTGGTATGATCCATCATAAGCTGGCTGGTAAGGTTCTCTAACCGTTCCTCGTCCACGCCATTCTTCGTAAGAACTGCATAAGCAATTCCATTTTTTTCTTTCATAAGTCCAAGAAGTAAATGCTCACTTCCGACATATTCCTGTTTTAATTGCAGTGCAACTTTCTTTGCATACTTCAGAGCATTATTTGCACTTTTGGTATAATTCTGTTTCATTGCATTCTCCAATCTCTATATCTTCTACTACAAAGAAAGGTCCGTTGTGCCAAACACATGGAGGCACTTATGAAAATGCATTCTCCATGTATGGTGATTGTACAACAGACCCCTCATTTGTATTATACCATTCTACTGTTCATCAATTGCTTTTCCAATATCATGACGCATATATTTGTTCTCAAATGTAATCCATTCAGTCGCTTTATATGCATTTGCTCTTGCTGTTACCAGATCTTTTCCCTTTGCAGTCACTCCAAGGACACGTCCGCCATTGGTCACCACTTCTCCATTCTGAAGTTTGGTTCCTGCATGGAATACATAATAATCCTCTTTATCTTTAAATGTCTCCAAGCCATGAATCGGGAATCCCTTCTCATAAGATACCGGATATCCGTCAGATGCTAATACAACACAAACTGCTGCATTATCCTCAAATTCCAGATCAATCTCGTCTAACCTGCCATCAATACAGGCTTCCATTACATCAATAATATCATTCTTCATTCTAGGAAGGACTACCTGTGCTTCAGGATCTCCAAAGCGGGCGTTATACTCCAATACCTTTGTTCCCTTTGGCGTGATCATCAGTCCGGTAAATAATACACCGACAAAATCTCTTCCTTCTGCCTTCATTGCTGCCATTGTCTTCTTATAGATCTCTTCCTGACAGAAATCATCAATCTCTTTGGTATAGAACGGACTTGGAGAAAATGTTCCCATTCCTCCGGTATTCAATCCCTGATCACCGTCCTGGGCACGTTTATGATCCTGTGCAGAAGTCATCGTCTTGATCGTTGTTCCATCACAAAATGCCAGAACAGACACCTCACGACCCGTCATAAACTCTTCTATTACCATCTTATTGCCGGCATTGCCAAAGTGCTTGTCTAACATGATCTCTTTCACACCGGCTTTGGCTTCCTCTAAATCGTTACAGATCAACACACCTTTGCCAAGAGCAAGACCATCCGCTTTCAATACGATTGGGAATTCTGCGGTCTCAAGATATGCTAATGCTGCATCTGCATTATCAAATGTCTCATATGCAGCAGTCGGAATATCATATTTCTTCATCAGATCTTTCGAAAATGCCTTAGATCCCTCAATGATCGCTGCATTCCTGCGTGGTCCAAATACTTTGATGTTCTCTTTTTCAAAAGCATCCACACAACCAGCTACCAATGGATCATCCGGTCCGACAATTACAAAATCAATTGCTTTTTCTTTTGCAAATGCAACCAGCTTATCAAAATCCATTACCGAAATATCTACACATTCTGCAAGTTCTGCAATTCCGGCATTGCCCGGTGCTGCATATATCTTTGATACCCGTTTGCTCTTCGCTACACAGGTTGCGATTGCATGTTCTCTTCCGCCACTTCCAATGATCAAAACTTTCATGATTATCCTCCTGTTTTCCTGCATCTATTCTCTGACCAATCCTGTCAGGATCAGTTCTTTGTTACAACTCTTCCGTCTACCACTACAACTTTGTCATTTGCAATCAGATCAATTGCCTGTGGCAATAAGATCCACTCTGCCTGTTCCATTACTCTTTGTTGTAGTATCTTTGGGGTATCTCCCTCTTCGACAGCAACTGCCTTCTGTAAAATGATCGGACCGGTATCTGTTCCCTTGTCCACAAAATGAACGGTTGCACCAACTACTTTGACACCTCTCGCCAAAGCGGCCTCATGCACCTTAAGTCCATAAAATCCGGTACCACAAAATGACGGAATCAATGATGGATGAATATTAATGATCCTGTTCTCATACTTATCGATCATTTCCGGCGGGATCACCACAAGATAACCCGCAAGTACGATCAGATCCACTTTCAGGGAATCCACCGTCTCAATCAATGCTTTATTGAATTCTTCTCTTGTATCATAATCCTTTGGCGATACAACAACATCTTTGATTCCAGCCTTCTTAGCACGCTCTAATGCATAAGCACCCTTATTATTGCTGACTACGGCAACCAGTTCTGTATTCGTAATTCTACCGGATTCTACCGCATCTATAATTGCCTGAAGGTTCGTTCCACCTCCGGAAACCATCACTGCTACTCTTAACATAGCACATCCTCCAATATCCTACGTGATCTATTAAACGAGTGTAACACCCTTTTCTCCGGCTTCTACATGACCAACAACAAATGCTTCCTCGCCGGCAGCCTGTAACGCAGCTACTGTCTTGTCTGCATCCGCCGCATCTACTGCAAGCATCATTCCAACACCCATATTATAAGTATTGTACATCATCTGCTCTTCAATGTTACCAGTCTTTGCCATTAATTTGAATATAGCCGGAACCTCATAAGAATCCTTCTGAACAACTGCACGGACACCATCCGGAAGCATTCTTGGAATATTCTCATAGAATCCGCCTCCTGTAATATGAGAACAACCCTTGATGGTAATTCCTGCATCCTTGACACCGCGAAGTGCTTTTACATAGATCTTAGTTGGAGCGATCAACGCCTCTCCTAATGTCTTGCCTAACTCATCATAGTATGTATCTAATGATTCTTTTGTCATCTCAAATACTTTACGAACTAATGAAAATCCATTACTGTGTACACCACTTGAAGCAATTCCCACTAAAACGTCTCCCGGTTTGATGTTCTCGCCGGTGATAAGATCTTTACGTTCTACCACACCAACTGCAAAACCACCGATATCATATTCATCTTCCGGCATAAGTCCCGGATGCTCTGCTGTCTCACCACCGATCAAAGCAGCTCCGGACTGTAAACAACCCTCTGCCACACCGCCAACGATCGTTGCGATCTTCTCCGGATAGTTCTTGCCACAAGCAATATAATCAAGGAAAAATAAAGGTTCTCCACCTGCACATGCAATATCATTCACACACATTGCCACTGCATCGATACCAATGGTATCATGCTTATCCATTAAAAATGCAAGCTTGACCTTTGTTCCACATCCATCTGTACCAGATAAAAGAACCGGATCCTCCATCTCTTTGATCTTCTTAAGAGAAAATGCTCCCGAAAATCCACCAAGTCCACCAATTACTTCCTCACGCATTGTTTTCTTAACAGATGCCTTCATCAGTTCTACTGACTTATATCCTGCTTCGATATCTACACCGGCATTCTTATAATCCATTCTTTTATCCTCCTAAAATTGTAATGGGCCTGTCACGTCATATAATCCTACAACATAACAGACCCATTATAATAAAAATCCCTATTTTTGTAAAGATATCACTCGGAAAAGTTCTCAAGAAAATCCTTAAAATCTCTTCTTGCACCTTCGATCACATCATCTTCCCGTGTATCTAATGCCTTTTCAAATTCTCTCAATGCATATTCTATCTGCATTCGTTCCATCCCGATGCTCTCTTCGTAAAGCCGTTCTCCTCTCAAAAGAAGTAATTTGTTTTCTTCTTTATCTCTCGGGTGGATCTTCAGATACGACAATGCTTCCATACGTTCTTTGATCTCTTCCTCTGACATATCTGTTGCATTCGTCTTAATGATCTGCTTCGTGATCTCCCCGGTCGACACCACCTTGATCTCAACTTCCAAGATCGAATTTACATCATATGTGTAAGTCACATCAACCGCTTCTTTTCCTGCTTCTGCCTTTGGAACCTTGATCCGTATTTCCCCTAAAAATACATTGTTTGAAGCAAACCGGCTCTCGCCCTGTAACACCTTGCACCGTATCTGTGTCTGATTATCGCTTACCGTATATAAACGCTCCGTTCTGCTCGCCGGAATGGTAGTATTTCTCTCGATGATCGGACAGAAATGTCCATCCTCAAAGCGACCGTTTTCTTTTTCCAATACCACCTCTGTACCAAGTGTAAACGGGCATACATCTGTTAAAATGACCTCTTTGATACTGTCCTTTCTCTCTTTCATGGCACCCTGAACAGCCGCTCCTAATGCGACTGCCTCATCCGGATTGATCGAAGTGTCCGGCAGATTATGGAATAATTTTCCTACAAATTTGCGAATAAATGGAAGCTTCGTTGCACCACCGACCAACACCACACGGTCGATGTCTTTGAGCCGTACATTGGCATCCGCTAAACTCCGTTTGATTGGCTGACGGATCTTATCGAGTAACTCATCACATTTTGCTTCATACTCCTCCATGGATAGTTCCATTTCATAAGATTCTTCCTTGATCTTACAGGTCATTTTCGAAATACGGTTCTCGGAAAATCCAATCTTGCAGTTTTCTGCCTGTTTCGTCACATGTCTTGCTTCTTTGTCAGTGAGCTGTTCCCGGTCAAGTTCCGGATGCTTGTCAAAGAAGATCTGTTCAATAACTTTTGTGAAATCTTCTCCTCCCAAAAAGTTGTCTCCGGCTACGGCACGAACCTCGATAATGGAATCAAATAATTCCAGAATAGACACATCAAATGTACCACCGCCCAGATCAAAGACCAGGAATTTTCCATTCTCGCGGTTCTGGTATAATCCATACGCTATTGCAGCCGCTGTCGGCTCACTGATGATCCGTTCTACTTTCAATCCAGCCAATTCACCAGCACGTTTGGTAGCCTTTCTTCTCTCATCGTTAAAGTATGCAGGT
Organism: Lachnospiraceae bacterium; assembly: GCA_050873485.1. Classification (GTDB taxonomy): domain Bacteria; phylum Bacillota; class Clostridia; order Lachnospirales; family Lachnospiraceae; genus CAG-590. The sequence goes on from JBNMIW010000076.1 coordinate 7,591, forward strand.
ACACTGATAACCGCCTCTGTCACTTTCTCCTGTAAGAAACATTCCGCATCTTCCTTTAACGCTTTTAACACCAATGCAGAAAGTTCTTCCGGCAGGAACTTCTTTCCGGAGAGTTCATATACTTTTTCACTTCCCATGCTCCGCTTAAATACCGATGCAGAACTTTCCGGATGGAGCAGCA
>JBNMIW010000077.1:0-7764 GCA_050873485.1 Lachnospiraceae bacterium
ATTATATAAATACGATATCGTAAGTGGCTTTCCCTGTGTTGCTGCTGCATCTACCGCGCTTGTTGTAATGGACTGTACCTTTTCTACCAACTGGCTTGCTCTCTCTGCTAACGTACTGCCGCTGACTCTGGCATGCTCCGGCGAATTACCGATTGCGACCTGTTCCTCGATATTTGCCTCCAACTGCGGCTCCTGCAATCCACGTTGATTCAATGCCTGTACAGACATAAACATCCGGAGCGAATCTACCGTAACCGGAAGTTCATGCTGCAACATAAACTTCGCACCTGCCAGACTTTGTTCTGTCACAGACATTCCCGCAGCCTCCACAATCGCCGTTACCTGTGGATAAATGTCATTCCACACCTGCTGGTCAAGTGGTTTTTCTTTCGCCGGACTATCTGCATTTACACTATTCCGGGCAGTTTCTACATTTGCTATCGTAAAATCCATATCATTCTGAATCATATAAATCATCTGTTCATCACTGATATGTGCTTTTTCCTGTTGTTTTCCCACAGATGCTGCATTGGCTCCACCCGTTGAAACCCTTTCCTGTTCCGTATACGGAACACTGACAACATATCCTTCGCTATTAAGACGGCTAGTTCCCGAACGGTAAGCCTGCTCTCCGCCTCCATTTGCATTTGCTGCCGAATCCGTTGCTGTCGAAATCTCCTCCGTCACCGGCATAACACTATCATCCACCGGTTCATTTCCAATCAGATGATTGCGTAATTTTCCAATGGTTTCCTTTACAATATCTCCAATCTCTTCATTGACTTCTTCCTGATGTTCCCCGGAACGAATCGTGATGACCATTCCCATCAGATCAGACAACGTTGCATTACTGACATCAATCTGCATCATGCGAAGTTTCGCAATTTCATCCGTAGTTAAATTTCTAAGAATCTCTTTCTGACTTTCTTTTGCTTTTTCCTCATCTAATGCACCATCTAAGTTATCCTTGATCATATCGGAAATCTGCTCTGTATTCTGCATCACCTGCGCACTGGTTGCTGCTCCTAAATTCGCCGTCTGCCCCTGCTGCTGTATTCCGACTACTTTCAATGATACTTTGGAAGCATCCGCCTGTTGTATTTTCAAATAAATGGTGTCTCCCGGCTGTGCATTCTTTAACTCTTCAGTTGCTTTGGTCTGCAGCTGAATCCCATTCAGATCCAAAACCGGATTCTCTCCGCCTTTGACCAGCTTGCATGCTAACAGATCTCCAATCTGATTATTTCCCAATATACTTTGCCCTTTATTTCCGTTTCCTGTATTCCCTGCTGCTATATTGCCAACTTGTGTATTGCCAAATGCAGTCTGACCCTGATTATTGCCGCTAATCTGATAATTCATGCCATCACCTCGTCCGTTGCTATCCCATTTGCCATGTTGACCGTCTACGGATCATTCATGGCGTCTCATAATACATATTTCGGATATTTTCCTCATTTTCTAAAGACTTGCTACACTGCAGAGGTTGATTATATTGATACAGAAACCATGTATTGCAAAAAGTCTTCTTACTTCCTATTATAAAGGTTCATTGCCTGATTCACATTATCATCTACCATAAATTCCATTGCCTTACATGCATTTTCATAACCTGTCTCCATAATAGATTCTTCATCCTTTGAAAAACGTGATAACACATAATCAGCAAGATCCATTTTGGGTGGCTTCATCCCCACACCAATGCGAACTCTCGGGAACTCATCCGTTCCTAAATGTGCAATAATATTTTTAATACCATTATGACCACCTGCACTACCCTTTTCTCTTATTCGAAGTCTTCCAACATCCAAATTAATATCATCATAGATAACGATAATATCCTTGGGAGAAATCTTATAATAATTTGCAACCTGTACTACACTTTCTCCACTCAAATTCATATACGTCATAGGCTTCAACAAAATAACTGATTGCCCTGCTATCTTTCCTTTTCCATAAAACCCTTTATGTTTCGCCGTATCTAATGCTATTCCGTATTCGTCCATCAAATGATCAATTACCGCAAATCCAACATTATGCCTTGTCTTATCATATTGTGGTGTTGGATTGCCCAATCCGACAATCAACTTCATCATTTCATCATACCTTTCTGATCATATATTTCCAAGCTTACAGACTATTGACGCTTTTTAAGAATCTCCTCTGCCTCCTGCAGTTGTTCCGGAGAATTCACACCTTTAATTTCATCTGCATCTGAGACTATCATAGTTGCAACTTCACCCCAGCCTTCTGACTTGACAATCTCAATTGTATCCGTTAAATAATACTCTCCTTGCACATTGTCATTTGTCAGTTTGCAAAGTGCTTTATTAAGGATTGCAGAATCAAAAATATACATACCGGAATTAATTTCATCTACCCGTTGTTCTTCTTGCGTCGCATCTTTCTGTTCAACAATCTTAACAAATTTACCCCAATTATCTTTAATAATTCTTCCATATCCTGTCGGATCATCAACCACTGCTGTCAATACTGTGATTGCATTTTCCTCTGCATTGTGTGTATCTACCAGTTTTTTAAGTGTGCTTCCGGTTATTAACGGTGTATCCCCACACAACACCATTGTCAACCCGTCTTCACCAATAAAATCACTTGCACAACGTACGGCATGCCCTGTTCCAAGCTGTTCCTCCTGCAATACATAATGAACTCCGTCACCTACTGTCCTTTTAACCAAGTCAGCTTTATGCCCTACAACCAAACAAATATCTTCCTTCTCTGCTCCTGCATCAAGTGCGGCATCTATCACGTAATTTACCATTGGCTTTCCTAATGCTGTATGAATTACCTTAGGTAATTCCGATTTCATTCTGGTCCCTTTTCCTGCTGCTAAAATAACTGCCTTTACCTTTGTCATCCTATATATCCTCCTATATTTTCTGCTTAATATATGTTCCTCACGCCTGATACTTTTCAAATCGTAGGTATTCTACCATATTTCTTCACATTATTCTAGTCCTCATCCGTAGCATACTATGCATAAACGAACATAACGTTTTACTATTACTATACACAAAAAGCCGATATGGAGTATTTGCATATATTCTCAACTCCACATCAGCTCTGTTTTATTCATTATCCTATTTGTATTACCCTTCAATCTTGCACAATACACGTTATCATCTGATCAAAAACTTATATATATTGGATTTCGTGAATTGTTACGTTCTTATCCTTATCAATTCCAAACGCTTTCAACACCGGATTATCTGCCTCCTGCAAAGACAGGATCAGGTATTCAATACTTGGATCATATGCCAACCGTTTGTCTTCCTCGGATGGTCTTGATGGAGATTCCGGGTGAGAATGAAAGTTACCGATAATTCCAACTCCATTGGCTCTGGCATCCTTCAGAGCGGCAAACTGCTCCTTCGGGTCCATAGAGAAATGTTCGTTACTTGCATCTATATTCGTCAGCAAATAGATTTTGGTAACTGTCTTCACTTCGCCCTCTACCGTTCCTGCTAACAGACCGCAGGATTCATTTGGCAGACCATCTTTGCAATGCTGAAGCATCTTATCGTAATCACTCTTTTTTAACTTTAATACAATGCTCATATATCACCATTCCTTATTTCTTCAAGTCACATTCTGCCTGTTCGTAATCGATCAGCTTTGTGATAGTTGGATGTTCACCACATACTGCACAATTGCAGTTCTTTGGAAGTTTGATCGTATGGAAATCCATCTTCAACGCATCATAAGTCAACAGCTTTCCTGTCAACAGGTCGCCCTTACCGATAATATACTTAATCGCTTCCATTGCCTGAAGACTTCCGATGACACCGCCCATAGCACCGATGACACCCGCCTGCTTACAGGTTGGAACCGCATCCTTTGGAGGTGGATTCTTAAATACACAACGATAGCATGGTCCTTCATCCGGAACATACGTCATAAGCTGTCCCTTGAAACGGATAATACCTGCATGAGAAAATGGTTTCTTTGCCATAACGCAGGCATCATTGATCAGGAACTTAGCAGGGAAATTATCGGTTCCATCAATGATGAAATCATAATCTGCGATCAAGTCCATGATATTCGTTGAATCCACAAATGTACGATATGTCTTTACCGTAACATCCGGATTGATTGCTTCCATTGTCTCTGCTGCAGATTTTACTTTCGCTTTACCTACATCCTGTGTTGTATGAATAACCTGTCTTTGCAGATTGGATAAATCAACCTCATCTGCATCTACAATACCAATCGTTCCAACTCCTGCCGCTGCCAAATATAATGCTGCCGGAGCACCCAGACCACCTGCACCGATGATCAGAACTTTGGCATTTAATAACTTCTTCTGACCCTTCACGCCGACTTCCTGCAAGATAATATGACGGGAATAGCGCTCTAACTGTTCATTGGTAAATGCCATTATCTAGCTCCTCCTCCCATGAAATATAAGAACTCTACTACGTCACCATCTTTGATGATCGTCTCCGGGAACTTCTCTCTCTCTACAAACTCATCATTGATCGTTACAGTCACATAATCTGCATTATCAATCTGCTCTTTCTCGATCAAAGTAGGTAAGTTAATACCATCTTCATATTCTTTCTTGTTACCCGCTACTGTAATTGTCATCTTTTCATCCTCCTGATATTCTAATTGAATTAACACACATCTCATTTCTTATACAGCACCACACGATTCTTCCCTCCTGTGGTCACTGTCTGCAAACTTTTCTTATCGGCAATTCTTACTATCGCGATCGCCTTACAGGATCAGCTAAATAATTTTACTATCTCATCCTTGCCCGCTGCTCCGGATAACCGGTTCTTCTCTTCACCGTTCTCAAACACAATCAAGGTTGGAGCGGACATCACCTGATACTTTGCCGTCAGGTCTTCTTCATAGTTCACATTTACTTTGTAAAGATAAATCTTATCTTCATATTCATCTTCAATATCTCCAAGCACTCCTGCCATTCGCTTACATGGAATACAGGTATCAGAGTAAAAATCCACCAAAACCGGCTTATCTGCTTTCAGAACTTTCTCTTCAAAATCGGCACTACTAATTCTTGCTGCCATGTCTTTCTCCTTTCCGGCAAATCATCTTCTCGAATCTCACCATATAAGAATATCTCCTTATTATTTCCCGATAAATTAATTATTCTTCCTCTACCTTCTTAACAATCAGGGTATAAGTACCATCCTCATTTGCATTCAGCTTCAGGATCTGATGTCCCTCTTCCTTAATACTTCTTGGCACATTCTGCACCGGCTCCCCGTCATTCATACGGATGGCAAGAATCTGTCCATCATCTAATTCTTCTAACGCTACCTTTGCCTTTACAAATGTTACCGGGCAAACCACGTCTGTTATATCTACTGTATCATCAATCTGAAAATCACCCATTATATGCCTCCTTTAATCTCTTGTAAAATTCTTCTCTGCCAACCCGGTCTAACGTGAACTTAAAACGCTCACTTGGGTTTGCATAATCATCAAAAAACTGAATCGCTGCATCCGTTACACGGAATAACTGTTCCTCGGATGTGATCAACGGCAATGGATATTCTCCTTTGCTGATCGCATTACCAAAGGTTCCTCCAAAGGATACCAGATAAGCAGATTCCGCATCCCACGCATCCGTCGGACAGGACTTCACACAACGTCCACAATAGTTACATTTATCATAGTCGACGATAACCTTGCCATCTTCAATGGTGATCGCATTCGACCGACATACCTTCGCACACAAGCCACAATTGATACAGGCTTCCTGCTTCCACTTCACATCCAATGCACCCTTGATTCCGACATCATTTTCCTCTGCTTTCAGACAGTTGTTCTGGCATCCGGTTACACCGAACTTGAACTTATGTGGTAACTCTCTTCCGAAATAACGGTCATTTAACTTCTGTGCTATGTCATAAGTATCAATGTTACCACTCGGACAGATCTGGTTACCCTGACAAGCAGTTACCGTACGAACTCTCGGTCCGCAGACACCCGGCTTGCAATCGCCCTTGGCAAGCTCTTCCTTGACCTCATCAATATCCTGTAACTTGATAAACGGTATCTCCACACCCTGACGGGATGTCAGATGCACATGACCATCTCCATATTTCTCTGCCACTTCTGCAATCTTCTTCAAATTCTCTGCGGTTAAGGTTCCCCCAACTACTGCAAGACGAAGGGAAAAGTTATCCTTCTGCTTCTGTCTCATGAATCCACCCTTTTTCAGGGTGCTGTAATCTACCTGTGCCATACTACCTCGTTCCTCCTATTGCATTTGCAAAATCTTTCTTCAGATCTTCTACATCCTCAATTCCAACACTCACACGTATCAAATCATCATACACACCCGACTGGATCTGATCCTCCTTCGACAGATGCACCGCGATCGTCGATGCCGGATGGATGACCAGTGTCTTCGTATCTCCTATATTAGACAATATAAACGGAAGTTGCAATGCGTTAATAATCTCAAATGCTCTTTCCTTACTTCCTGTTCTCATTGTTACAATCGCTCCAAATCCACCATGAAGCTGTCTCTTTGCCAGTTCATAATATGGGCTGTCCGGCAATCCCGGATAATTCACCGTAATACCATCTAACGTATCTAAATACTTCGCAAGCTCTAATGCATTCGCACATTGGCGCTCCATTCGAAGTCCTAATGTCTCTAATCCTAAGTTATTCAAAAATGCATTCTGCGGAGACAAACACGCACCCATATTCCGGAACAAACCATTCCGCAGCTTTGCTATGTACGCCATCGGTCCGAACTTCTTATATGGTACCATACCCGGATACCGTTCGTCATCCCACTTGAACTTACCACTCCACGTCAGCACTCCACTGATCGCATCACTGTTACCATTCATGTACTTAGACGAAGAATTCACAACAATATCTGCACCAAGACTGATCGGCTTCACCAGATACGGTGTTGCAACGGTATTATCAATGATCAGCGGTAAATGATTCCGATGTGCCATCTCTGCGACTGCTGCAATATCCGTTACATCTAACATCGGATTACCAATCGTCTCTGCAAAGATCAAACGGGTCTTATCCGTAATCAGCTCCTCATAGGCTTCCGGCTCATTCTTTTTCACATATCTTGTAGTGATTCCAAATGCCTCTAAGTCTTCAAACAGTTCTACGGTTCCACCATACAATCCCGCTGCTGCCACGATCTCATCACCGCTTTGCAGGATATTCATAAATGCATTGCTAAGTGCTGCCATACCGGAAGCACATGCCACGCTTCCAATACCACCTTCCAACAAAGTGACCCTCTTCTCAAATGCTTCCACTGTCGGATTGTTAATTCGCGTATAGGAAAATCCCATTGCCTTATTCGTAAAAATCTTCTCTAGGTCTTCTGCACATTCGTGCCGAAACGCACTGCTTTGATAGATTGGAACCTGCGTTGTACCATATGGGTTCTTATCATCTACTCCATGCAAAAGAGCTGTGTTAAATCCACAATCTGTCACGTATCTATTCTCCTTTACCAAGCATTTCCTTAAGCTGTGTCTTATAATAAACCCATTTACCTACTTTGTCAATAGGTTATTAGGAAAATATTTTACCCTTGCACAGCGTGAGTAAGACGGACGTGTGAGGGCACATGCGAAAGAGTATGAATAGGCCATGTAGGTTTGCCTTTATGGTACGCAGGCACGCTTGCGCTATGCTTCATACGCAACGGTGCTAGGTTCGTAAGAACCTCACCAAGCACCGGCGTAATCAGAATGCCTTGCTTAACCATATAAGACAAAC
>JBNMIW010000078.1:0-7722 GCA_050873485.1 Lachnospiraceae bacterium
ATCACAACAACCGCCGCAAGAAGCGGTATCATAAATGATAGGCGATCTTCCTACCACGTTGAATGTGGCAGGTGTCGATTGCCCTATCCGGTACCGGTTTAAAGACTGCCTTACGATCATGCAGGCATTTGAGGATGATTCTCTTTCCAATGATGAAAAGATCCTGATCATGCTCGATATACTTTATGAAGAGGATGAATTTGGCGAAGATACGATATTGGAAGCCGTTGACAAGGCTATTTGGTTCTTGTCACAGGGAAATACCCAGCCTGTTAAGGAAGAGAAACCATTGTCGCGACTGGATAAGGATGAACAGTTGATATTTGCCGCCATCAATGAGGTAGCACATACAGATATTCGTACAGATGATAATATGCATTATTGGACTTATTTAAGCTACATGCAGGCTATCAGTTCACATTCGTTGTTTGCAAGTATAGTTCGTATTCGTGAGAAACGGAACAAAGGCTTGAAGCTAGAGCCGGAAGAAAAGAAATTCTATAAGGAACATAAAGAAATGATTGATCTGCAAGATCCTACCGAAGAGGACAAGGCATTTGTAGATTTTATCAATAGCATAACATAGGTTTGAGAGCCATAGAGCCGCTTAGAAAGGAGAGGTTCTATGGCTACACAATTTGATGGAACCATTAAAATCGATACAAAAATAGATCATGGAGGTTTTTTGAAGGGCTTCCGGAAGATGTTTTCACAATCTCAGAGGTTAAAAGATTCAATCAGTGGAGCTACTAAAGAGATTGATAGAATGCAAAAAGAACTCAATGATTTGCAGAATGCTCCGTTGAAAAGTCTTGAGATGAGTAAAGCACGGGACAATATACGGGCAGCTTCGAATGAGCTTGAAGCTTTGAAAAAGAAGCTTAATGATATACAGAATGCACCTGTGGAAAGTCCGCAAATAACGGAAGCTACTAATCATTGGGAAACAACAGAAGAAGAATATGATAAATTATGCACCCTTAGGGGAAAATATGAAAAAGAGTTTGCAGATAATCTTGGAGGAATAGGATCACAACAAATTCCTGATCAAGAAAGTTTAAATGCATTACTTCAGAATGATGTTGAATGGAAGAATATAACTGAAGATATTAGCAAGGCAGAAAGCAAAGCTAATGAATATTTTCAGGCGCTAGAAGTTGCCAAAGTTGACGCAAGAAACGATTTAGGGATGGGAAGCATCGAGGTCGCTATTGAAGAAAAGGTAAGCGAGCTAAAAAAATATCTAAAAGAATATTCAGAAGCGGAATCTAATGCTCAAGCAGAGAGAGATTCTGTAATTGAAAAGCAAGCGCAGGCTATTGATGTGGCAACGAAAAAACTAGAAGCAAGCAAAGATAAGCTCGATAAAGTTGTAAATAAAGAGGTCGGAAAAGAAGTAAAGATTCCCAAAACAGCCAATATTGAGAATATAGCAAAGCAATTTGACAGTATATCCAATATTGCTAAAAAGGGATTTGGCTCTATTACAAAATCGAGCAGTAAGAGTATGGATATGCTTGAGAAGCTCAATAAATCGGTTAAGCGATTTACTAATCGTATCTGGGGTGTTTTTTCTAGTGCGTTGGTGTTCTCTATACTGACGAAAGCCTTTACCTCTTTACGAGAGAAGATAGCCGCTACAACGAAGCAGAATGCACAGTTTAGTGCAAGTATGGCGGTCATACGGGGGAATGCAAGTTCTGCGTTTAATACGCTGATCACGGCGGCAATGCCCGCACTCAATTCGCTTATGTCGGTGATAGCCAAAGCGACAACCTATCTGAATACATTTATATCCTTACTGTTCGGCAAGACGGTAAAGAGTGCAAATGCGGCGGCATCTGCTACTAACGGACAGGCTGCAGCATTAGATAAAGCAGGTAGGCGGCAAAGAAAGCAAGTGAATATCTGAATGCATATGATGAGATGAATGTGCAGGCATCCGACAATGATTCTTCCGGTGGTGGCGGGGGCGGTGGTTCAGATCTGACTTACACCGAGGATGCCGATGTAGAAGGTCAAGTTGCTAAGTATCTTGACCGTATTAAGAAAGCATGGGAAAAAGCTGACTTCACGGAGTTTGGTACTATGCTTGGCAATAAGATCAATGGCGTGTTGGAGAACATTGATTGGAGTGGCATACAGACAGGTGCCACAAAGTTAGGAAAGTCGCTTGCTACATTCCTTAACGGATTCTTCGAGACTCCGGGATTATTCTCAAATGTTGGTAAAACGATAGCAGAATCATTAAATACTGCAATAGATGCTTCGCTTGGATTTGCAGAGAATTTCCACTTTGATTCTGCCGGACAAGCAATAGCAGATACAGTCAATGGATTCTTTAAGACTTTTGACACTACTGGATTGGCACAAAGTATTCATTTGTGGATTCAGGGGGCATTGACACTTGTTTCTACAATGATGAAAAATACTGATTTTGAACAGATTGGTAATAAAATAGGGGATTTTCTTGCACATTTAGATCTGACCGATTTTTTAGATGATATTGCATCCATTGTATGGGAAGCTATTAAGGGTGGATTTGATCTGTTGAAGGGTATGTTCCAAGAAGCACCATTGGAAACGGCTTTGATAGCGGCATTTGGCATGTTGAAGTTTACAGGTCTTGGATCAAGTATTGCTGGCAAGATTGGAAAGTCGATTACCGATCATTTAACGGATGCGGGGTCTGCGGCATGGTCGGGTTTGTCTAGTGTGGGTTCTACAATATACACTGCTCTTGGTAAGGCATGTGCTAATGCGACAAGTGCCGTTGCTACATTGGCAAGTAAGATTGCCGGCGGAATCACAACAGCAATTGGTAATGTTGGTACATTCTTGACAACAGATATTGCTACCGTATTCTCCGGTGGTGCGGCATCTATTGCAGCAGGATTGTTTGCGGCGATCGGAGCGGCTATTGCCGGTTGGAAGATTGGTCAGTTAATTTATGATAAGTTCTCTGAACAAATAGATGATATTGTATTCAAGGTAGGCGATTTCTTTACCAAGACAATTCCACAAGCTCTTAACAATGCCGGAAAAGCGGTAGTAGATTTTACTTTAAATGTAAAGACATCGGTTGAAGACATTAAGCAGAAAGCAGAGGAAAAATGGAATGAAGCGAAAAATTGGTTTGATGATAAGAAATATCAGATAGCTGTCAAAATTGACGATATAAAATCGAAAGCTTCAAGTTTGTGGAGTAATGCGAAGGATTGGGCAAAAGACAAGGATCTTTCCTTAGGTGTTAAATTTAGCAAATCTGCGAAAGATTTATATAACGATATAAAAGAAGCGTGGGGTAAGGTTAGTGGGAAAACATTCTCTATTGGAGTTAAGTTGAGTGATACAGCAAAAGGACTGTTTGGTGATTTTAAAACAGCATGGGGAAAAATTAAAACAAAACTGAAATTCCCTATGCAAATGCCACATATCAGCTGGGGGACAACTCAAAAGACGATCTTAGGAAAGAAGATATCTGTACCATCGTTAAATGTTAAATGGTATGCTAACGGTGGTTTCCCAGACATGGGGCAGTTATTCATTGCCCGTGAGCGTGGAGCCGAGATGGTTGGTAATATTGGCGGCAAGACAGCAGTAGCCAATAACGATCAGATTACAACTGCTATTGCGGCAGCCGTAGGACCAGCGGTATATGATGCCATGATGAGTGCTATGGCGAATGGGGATAGCGGACAGATCAACCTAAACTTAGAACTTGGTGGTCAGAAGATTACAGACTATGTAATCCAGGATGTTAAGAATCGAACCTTTGCGAGCGGTGGCAGAAATCCGATACTAGTTTAAAAAGCGGTTGATATAATTGCAAAGATGCTCTATAATATATGTAGAGCCATGAGCCAAGAATGTAGAATAAGATTTCTACATCCTTGGCTTTTTTTGCGTTTTTAGGCATATGGCAATGATGGGATAGAGAGGAGAGCAGAGATATGGCAACATATGATGTCTTGTATCTGGACGGAGTGAAAGTTGCCACTCCGGCAGAGAATGGAATTACGCGAAGCGTTAATAAGACATGGTCGGAGAACTCTGGACGTACAAGTGCCGGAAAAGCAGTTGGTACGATCAAATATATAAAGAAAAAGCTTGAAATCACATGGGGTAAGCTTTCTGCTTCTGAATTGAAGAAGATTGAGGATGTGGCGAACGATAAAGATAAGCCTTTTAAGGAAGTGAAATACCGCGAAGTGGATGGAAAGATGCTAACAATAATCTGTTATTTTGGTGATTCGGTTGTTCCAATATATAGATATAAAGATGGAAAAGCCGAAGCCACTGGATATAAAATAAGTGCAATTGAGCAGTAAAGGAGAGTGGAACAATGTTAAAGACTACAGTATCAAAGACAATTAGCGGAACATCTGTAATTGACAATGCGATGGTAGCGAGCATGACAGCAACGATTAGCGAAGAAGGGAACATTTCTATTTCAAAGAATGTGTACAACAAGGAACTTTATAACCAGAACAAAGCGGCTGTTCAGAAAGATATGGCAGACTTTGAGACAGAGATATTCAAGGAGGATGAATAATGAAAAATATTGATATGGTTCAGAATGTCAACAGATTAAATGAATTTGTAGCGAAAGACAAGGTAATGCCGATAGATCTGTCATTTGCTATTTCTTCCAATATTAGCGAAATGACACATAAGTTGGAACCTTATGAGATGGAGAGAAAGAAGCTTTTAAATAAATCACAGGAAGTCGATGAGGAGAAACTTCAGGAATTGTTTGATATTGACGTAGATGTAGATATTCGCAAATTCCCGAAAGAATCACTTCCGGAAGATTTGACCACAAAAGATATTGTGGCATTAAGATTCATGATTGAGTAACTATAAGAACGAGAGCGCCTAGAGCCATACAGTGAATCAGAATGAGAGATATCTGGTTTACTGTGTGGCTTTTTTTATTTATATGAGAAAGGTTTAGCATGAGAACATTCGGAACAGAGACAGACAATTTAATACTTCAAGAATATCATGCCGGTATAAACCGATATAATGCGATTCTTTACCACAATGGCAAGAAGATAGATCCGTATATTAAAAAGCTAACTGTTCATTTTATGGGAAATTCCGTTCCATTTGGGAATATATCCAAGCACTACTTCGAGTTAAATACTGACTATATGGATTTCTTAGAAAAAGATGAGGTAGAGGTTCGTATTGAGAAGAATGGTGTTGAGATTAAGGTCTGCACCTTTTATATTAAGACGATCAATAAAGGTGAATACATGGCTTCTTATACTGCATTTTCAAGCTTATTGGAGCCGGAGAAGATAGCATTGTATAAGATAGACGAGGAGCCGGAATGGCGAGTTGCATGGAATAATAGTGCTAAGACAATCAAGGAGATATTAGATACATTTTTAAAGCCTGCCAATCTGGCTATGGCTGAATATCCTTCTTATGATGGAACATTTGTCTCATTGTATGCGGATTGGGAGAATATGACACTCTCACAGTTAATATGCGCTTGTGGTATATTGGAAGGTTGCAATTATGTTCTGATTGGAAATACATTCTATCCAGTACGTCCAAGCAAGGATGTTGCTAAGTCATATGAGATCGGAGAGTGTGTGTATTCAGAAAACTTATGGCAGCGTAAGACAGATCTATGTTGTGGTAAGTTAGATGTCGGAATAAAAGTATGGGAATATGAGAACTACACCAGTGAAGATCCTTTAATGGGTTTCGTGGTTTCTTTTGTGGAAAGCGGTATTGGATATAATAATCCGGCAAGTGGTACAGGGGTAATATCTGCTAATTTTCCACTGATTCCAGGAGAGAATAGTAGCAAGATTAAAGAGTATATGATAAGCAAACTTGCACCATTTACCGGGATGGATATGAATAGCTATTCTATCGAATATCTAGGTGATGCATTTATTGAACCGGGAGATAAAGTGAAATTCTATGATGATTCCCGGTCAGTTCAGTTCTACCCAAGTGAAATCGTTTGGGAATGGGATGGCGGTCTTAGATGTACTCTTAAATCGGAGATTGTACAGGAATCTGGAACAACAGAAGCTGATGTCTCTTTAAAGGAGATAGTCAACACGATTAACAGCGTTGCCAATACGCTTCAGAATGTCCGGTACAATACCGTCACTACTAAGACATTGGAAGCGGATGCGGCTAATATTGGATTGCTAAAGGCAGAACAAGCGGATATCAAATATGCGACGATTCAAAGCCTTAATGCTACTGATGCTAAGATTACCGCATTGGACTCGGCTACAATTAAGACGGACGAGTTGTATTCCAAAGTAGCAGATCTTGACTATATCAAATCTGATCATGCAGATATTGCAGTTATTAAAAACACCATGATTACCACGGACACCCTTAAGACGGAGATTGCTAAGATTGGCTATCTGACCGCAGACGAAGCAGATATACGATATTTGACAGTATCCACGGCTGATACGAAGTATCTCCATGCGGATATGTCAGACATGGATATAGCCAAGATACAGACGTTATTTGCTACGGCTGGTATTGTTAGTGATATGACGATTAAGGATGGTCATATTACTGGTGTTTTGGATTCCGTGACAGTCAATGCCAATAGTATCACAACAGGCACGTTGTCGGTAGATCGGCTGGTTATTCGCGGTAGTGAGAAATCATTAGTGTATGAACTCAACAATATATCTGGAGCATTACAGGCTAAAAGTGTAGATACGCTGAATGGTGAGATACTTACACAACGGACTATTACCGCTGACAAGCTGGTTGCTAAGTCTATTACATCAAATGAGATTAAAGCCGGAACCATCACATCGGATGAAATAGCGGCAGGCACGATTAAGGCAGCCAATATCAATGTGACAGATTTAGTGGGTAATTCAGCTTTTATCAACAGCCTTAAGTCTAATACCGTTATTGTCGGATTGCGGAACGATATCAACGGGATTAGTGTTGGTGGTAGGAATTTGTTGATTGGGGCAAGTAAATATAGAAAAGCGACTCCGGTAAAAACCGGGTCCAATGCTGATGATTATTTATATTTGACTGGTAACGTATCAGCTTATTTAGAGCAAGGAAAAACATATACATTACAAGCGATGACTGACGTTCCGTGGGGAACACATCCTTCTACTGGAAAAGCTACAATATGGTTGAGTAGCGGTTCGTATGTTAGATGTTTTGATGTGAATGGAATGAGCGGATCTAATTCGTGGACGTTTGTTCACAACGGAGCTACTGGTAATTATACCATACGCGTAAACGGATATTCGAAAGTTACTTCATTCTGGGATATGAAAATCGAATCTGGTAACCGCGCCACGGACTGGACACCCGCACCAGAGGATGTGAATAGTCTTATATCCGCAGCACAGAGTACAGCAGACAGTGCTAACTCATTAGCCGGAACAGCGAACAGTGCGGCAGGGGCGGCGCAGAGTACAGCAAATACGGCATTAACCACCGCTAATAATGCGAAGAAAAACACATATGCACACGCTTCCGGTGATGGAAATTCGGCAGGATACTTTAAGTTGTGTACAATCACAACAAATGCGACGTATCAAAATACTGACATTGTAATAGGGTGTGTAAATCGTGGTTTTGGAAAACAGACAGCTAGAATCCGTTTTAATGGGGCGCAGGATGCAAGCGTAGATAGATTCACACTTGATGCCATAAGTGGAGATTGGTACATACACAAATCTGCAACATATACATGGG
>JBNMIW010000079.1:0-7722 GCA_050873485.1 Lachnospiraceae bacterium
AATCTTAACAATATAGTAGATTATTTGAGCCAATGTCAGAGGGGATCGGGTGTGGCGATAAGCACAGCGTAGTGGATTCTGACAAAAACAGTGCGAAATTCATTATAGTGAATAACAGTTGTATAGGTGTAACATGCATCACCGCAGGCATGTGGAGTACGCCGGCACTTGGCGAGCAATATCTAATTAGACGTTGTGCGTCTTATTAGATATTGCAAGCCTTAGTGTCTGCTGCGTACGAGCCATAATGCGAATGTGCCTGCGGTGATACTGTTGCATCTATACAACTGATATTACACCCTGAATATTTCGCACGTCCGTCCCTTACGCTGTGCAAGAGGATAAGTCTGCATATTTGGTTGAGGAATGCATAGAATGAATTATAGAAGTATCCGGAGTGCGTGGTGTGAATGAGGAGTATCGTGAAGTAAGAGAGGAACTGAGAAGACAACATACACAGAATATGAATGAAGTGTACGGAAGGGGAAGTGCAGGAAATCTGTCTTATCCATCTTTAAATGAGACTTCAAACCCGAGTGGCTTTCAAATTGGCTTTAAATTAAAAGTTTTTTGTCTGATTGTTGGAATTATGGTTTTTTCTTTATACATATATGGTGGTCAGGATGTGAAGAAAGGTGCAGATATGGCTTGGACTGAACTAACACAGACGATGGAGCAGTTAGAGGAAAAAGAACCGATTGTAAAAGAAACCATATCATATTGCAAAAAGGGATATAATACAGTCAGAGATGTTATGGAACAGATATATCCTTCCGAATGAATATATGCCGGAAAATAGATGAGTGATTCTATTTCCGGCATATGTGCTATATACTCTCGAAAAGTATTTTCGTTAATTAACGATTCAGTTCATTAATCTGCTTCGCCTTATTCACAATCTCCTTCACGTCATAATCAGGAGCGTAGTTCTTGGCAATATCGCAAAGATCTTGAATCACATTGAGATCTTCTTCTAATTCATCAGCAATGATTTCCGGGGATTTGCCCTTTTTTAATTTTCGGCAGATTAGTGTAATGAGTCTAGATAGGTCGCCATCTCCGAAACCATCATTGAATCCATCCTCATAGCCTTCGCTAAGGAGCGTCTGCTTATGCTGTTCTTCATCATATTCAAATATGGTCATCTTCATTACCTCCGCTTTGTTGGCCAACAGAAAATCTTCCAGTATTCCATTTGCAATACAGTAGTTAACCGCTTTTGAGACTGCCTCAGGTAAAGACATGGTCTGGCGGTACTCACGCACTAGACTGACATACTGCATGTACTGGAACAGAGTAGGGCATTTGTCTAATAATTCTTTATTGAACCCTTCGTTGATGTTATATTGCGTAACGCATAGTTCTAATGCAGGGGATTCTTCCGGAATCTCAAAAGCATCTGACAAATACAATTCTAACTGCTCCGGCTGTTTCTCCACTCCGTTATAAAATACCACAAATTTCGGCGTAGGAAGCTTGATCAGCCGTCGGGAATACAGATCATTCTTAACGATCAGCTTCTCGTACTGTGTGCAGACGTACATCAGATCCCGAAG
Source organism: Lachnospiraceae bacterium (assembly GCA_050873485.1). GTDB lineage: Bacteria > Bacillota > Clostridia > Lachnospirales > Lachnospiraceae > CAG-590. Next base: position 1,557 of record JBNMIW010000079.1, read on the forward strand.
CGGCATATTGGGATTCACGGTCGACTGCTGCTCATATAATTGGATCCGCATATCGACGAGGCATGAGATATCGTTCTTCATGCTCAGATAGACCGCATTCTCCAATGTTACAACTTCTAATTCTTCCGGATCGTCATAAGCCGTGTTGTTAATTGCATTATATAATTCTAAAAGTCTTGTCTTTTCCTTAAATAACATCCGAAACAGAGTATCCTTGTACTTTGTCTCAATGTAAACAGTTTCATTCATAAATAACCTCCTTGTCTAATTGTAAATCGTATAGAGGAGGCTATACACCAGATCCTCCTGCTCTTGCAATCACGTTGAAACAAAAGAAGCATGAGTGTGTCTGGATCATATGAATAAAGAATGGCATGTATCTACACCACAAAATACATTGTATGCCATAGAAGACAGATAAAATGCTTTGAATGTACTATAACATGAAAAAATGAGAATGACAAGAAGAAAAATGCGTTGACTGGAAAATATTGGCGTGGTATATTGTAGATAATACAAGAAAGAACTTGACAAATGCCAATGATGAGGGAAGGATTAAGCAAAGCAAAGCAAAGCAAAGCAAAGCAAAGCAAAGCACTAACTGACGGTGCTTTATTTGTTGACCCTATCGTTTGGATGACTGGATGGAAAGAATACAGAAGCCAATCTGATATATCAGTGTTCTGATATATTGGATTGGCTTTTTTGCATTGTTTCAGCCGGAATAGTTATGCTCGAACTTTCTTGTGAATTAAATCAAACGAAAACAGGAGGACAGGTATGAAGAACCTAAGAAGAATCACGTCATTACTGCTGATGGCAGTGATGGTAGCAGGAATGCTTGCAGTACCGGGAGGGAATGTACAGGCAGCAAAGAAAAAGAAGGTACAGTTAAACAAGAAGACAGTAACGCTAGAGGTAGGTAAGAAAGTAACTCTGAAGCTTAAGAATGTACCGAAGAAGAAAAAGATCACATGGAGCAGTAACAAGAAAAAGATTGCCAGTGTCAGCAAGAAGGGTGTTGTCACTGCAAAGAAAGCCGGTAAGGCAAACATCACAGCGAAGGTGAGTGGCAAGAAATATGTATGTAAAGTAACGGTGAAGAAAAAGACATCGGATAACATCGTTTTGAAAAACACAAAGGGAAAAAATGCCCAAGACGTTGCAGCCATTAAAAAGATTATGCAGAAATATGATAGAACTTACTTTTTTAAAGAAGATCTCGATAGCAGTGTGTACGAATGGGATAGTAACGGAAGGTTGGTTGGATTGTATTGGCATCCGAAAGATGACAACGACAGTGACATATTATATAAATACAAACTTACAGGAGGAACAGTGAGTTCCGCAGGTTGGTATATGTATGATTCGGTTAGTTTGAATCTATCCGGATTGACAGCACTAAAATATTTAGAGTGCAGAAATCTTCACTTAAATAGTCTGGATATAAGTAAGAATACTGCGTTGGAATATCTGGATTGTAGATATTGTTCGTTAAATAGTCTGGATATAAGTAAGAATACCAAATTAAAAACGCTGGGTTGTTCAAATAATCTGTTAACTAAATTGGATGTAACCAACAATACTGCATTGGAGATTTTGGTGTGTGCAGATAATCAATTAAGCGAACTAAATGTCAGCAACAATACAAAATTGATATGGTTATGTTGCGAGAACAATAAATTAAGTAAATTGGATGTAAGTAGGAACTCTGAATTGAAACATTGTATCTATGAGGGAATAAGTGAAAATGTTACCATTACTGGATGGCCAAAAGAATAATAAGAATAATAATTTAATATAGAATGAATACTTAATTCATATACAGGGTTGTAGCAATGCAGCCCTGTATTTTATTTCATGCATATTTTATTCAAAAAATGATTGTATGGATAAAGGAATCTGTTATAATAAATACTATGTGTGCTTATAGCGATAACGCGACTATAAGTTGTAGAAAATGGAGGAAAAGTGAATGAAGCGTTTTAAGAAATGATTTCCTTGTTGCTGGTTGCAGTAATAATGGTAAGTATGTTTGTGATACCGGGAGGTAATGTACAGGCAGCCAAGAAGACCAATAACACAAAGTTAAAAAATGACTTTTATCATGACAGTAATGTTTCTGTAACAGGCTGGTCATGTTATTAAGAAGAGTTCTTTATGAACGCCAGAAAGAAAGATAATAGAGGAACAATTATGAATCATTTAGCACTATCTGATGAGATCTTAATGGAGATCGAGAAACCGGCAAGATACATCGGTAATGAAGTAAATATGGTAAAGAAGGACTTAAATGATGTGGACATCCGATTCTGCATGTGCTTTCCGGACGTATATGAGATTGGAATGAGCCATCTTGGAATCCAGATCTTATATGATATGTTCAACCGGATGGACGGTGTATATTGCGAACGTGTCTATTCCCCATGGCCGGACCTTGACAAGATCATGCGGGAGAAGCACATTCCGCTATTTGCACTAGAGACACAGGATCCGATCAAGAACTTTGATTTCCTTGGAATTACATTGCAGTATGAGATGTGTTATACAAATGTATTGCAGATTCTGGATCTTTCGGGTATTCCAATCTGGTCAAAGGATCGTACATTAGACGATCCGATTGTCATTGGTGGCGGTCCATGCAGTTATAATCCGGAACCGATTGCCGATTTCTTTGATGCCTTCTATATGGGCGAAGGGGAAACAAGATACGAGGAACTATTTGAGGTCTACCGTAAGATGCGGGCAGATGGCAGCAACAGAGAAGAGATTTTACACGCATTTTCCAAGGTGCCGGGAATCTACGTACCGTCTATGTACGAGCCATCCTACAATGAGGATGGAACTTTGGCAAGCTTTGATCCAATCTATGAGGATGTACCGGGAACAATTACCAAAGAGATTGTGTTGGATTTTGACAAGGCACCATATCCGGAAAAGCCGTTGGTTCCTTATATCAAGGTAACACAGGATCGTGTAACGTTAGAGATCATGCGTGGATGTATCCGAGGATGCCGTTTCTGTCAGGCAGGAATGATCTATCGGCCGACCCGTCAGAAGAATGTCGAGACATTGAAGAAGTATGCTTATGAGATGTTGCATTCATCCGGACATGAGGAGATTACATTAAGTTCGTTAAGTTCTTCTGACTATGAATGTCTGAAGGATCTGACTTTCTTCCTGATCGATGATATTGGAAATGATGACGTGAATATTTCTTTGCCATCCCTGCGAATTGATTCATTTGCATTAGATGTGATGAAGAAGGTACAGGATGTCAAGAAGAGCTCCCTTACATTTGCTCCGGAAGCAGGAACGCAGAGGCTTCGTGATGTCATTAACAAAGGACTGACCGAGGAAGTGATCCTTCGAGGTTCTATGGAAGCATTTAAGGGTGGCTGGAACAAGGTGAAGTTTTACTTCATGTTAGGACTTCCGACTGAGACAATGGAAGATGCGGAAGGGATTCCGCAGCTTTGCGAGAAGGTGGCCGAGGCATATTATACCATTCCAAAAGAAGAGCGGAATGGTAAGATCAAGATTACGGCATCTTCGTCATATTTTGTACCGAAACCATTTACTCCATTCCAGTGGGCACCGATGTTAGATCCTGAGACTTATATTGAGCGGGCACATCATGTCAAGGATACATTCCGGGAACAGTTAAATGCCAAATCTATGAAGTATCAGTATCATGACACTTATGTATCTGTTTTAGAGGGTGTGCTCGCAAGAGGAGACCGGAAGTTATGCAAGGTTTTATATGATGTTTATCAGGCAGGTGGAATCTTTGATGCATGGACTGAATTCTTTGATAATGACAGATGGTTACAGGCATTTGAAAAGAATGGTATTGTAAAAGAATTCTATACAACGAGAGAACGAAGTGTGGATGAATTACTGCCATGGGATTTCATTGATATTGGTGTGACGAAACGATTCCTGATCCGGGAATGGGAACGTGCAAAACAGGGAATTGTAACACCGAACTGCCGTGAGAAATGTTCCGGCTGCGGTGCGGCAAAGTTTGGAGGAGGTGTCTGCTTTGAAGGTAAGAATTAAATACACAAAGTCAGAATTCTTGAAATTTATCGGGCATCTGGATGTCATGCGATATTTCCAAAAAGCAGTAAAACGGGCAGGTTTTGATATTGCGTATTCGCAGGGATTTAGCCCGCATCAGTTGATGTCGTTTGCAGCACCGTTGGCACTTGGTGTGACAAGCGAAGGAGAATATTTTGATGCAGAATTTCATTCTGTGGTGTCGTCAGAAGAATTTGTGAGAAGATTTAATGAGCAGATGGCGGCGGGGATGGAAGTGAAAGCGGCACGTTTGCTTCCGGATGATGCGAAGAATTCCATGTCAATCGTAGCGGCATCTGATTATCTGATCACGATACGGAATGAAGTTCCTGCGGAGGTGAAAGAGAAGTTCTTAGCGTATGTTCCACATCTGTTGGAACTTGATACAATCGAGGTACTGAAAAAGACCAAGAAGAATGAAAAGATAGAAAATATCAAACCGGGTATTTATAAAGTATCTGTAGAAAGTTATGTATCAGCAAGAGCATTAGCAGGTGATCCAGTCGGTGAAACATCTTCTACAGAAAATCAATATGTTGATGACATTAATGCAACGGATAAGCTTTATATGCTGCTTGCGACAGGTAGTGAGTACAATTTGAAACCGGAGTTGATTGTGCAGGCAATCTGCAAAGAGATCGGATATGAATATAACCGGTTTGATTATCGGATTCATCGGTTGGAAACATACATGCGTAATGAAAAGGAACAGTTAGTTTCTTTGTTGGAGACGGGAACGGTGATTGAGTAAAGAATAAGTTTTCTTTCTTGACTTTTTAAATAATATCGCATACTATATGTATATATAGTGTCTCCGAGAATGACGGGACGTTAATTTCGAATATCATTCAATTGTTAAGTGTTGTCTCCGAGAATGACGGGACGTTAATTTCGAATATCATTTATATTGTAGGACGGAAGTCTCAGGTTACCTGGGACTTCTATTATGTTAATGCAAAGGAGTATGGATGAATCTTATAAAAGTACAAAAGCAATTCTTTGAAGAATGCAAGTTGAATCATACCGAAAAAGAATTGATAATAAGCGATCATGGTAGACCGTGTGTATTATTAATAAAACTTAAATACAAAGAGAGGTATCATGATTTCGCTGTTCCGATTAGATCTAATATTTCAAAAAATGCACCGCATTATCAGTATTTTTCTTTGCCATCCAATTCATCTACTAAAATGGTTGTGTACATGGGATACATTATATCAAACATAAAGAATAATTTTTATATGTAGGAGAGAATTATGACTCGTGCAGTAATAACAGCGTGTAACAATATACAATACCTTTTGATATATGAAGATAATAATCTTGCGGAATGTCATCCGTTGATCAGCAAAGATTCTTTTCAGATTGGCAATATTTATATTGGCAGAGTAGAGAAGGTTGTGAAGAACATTCAGTCGGCATTTATCCGGTTGGATGAGAACCATGTCGGTTATCTGCCGTTAAATGATAAACCGGCAAGAGTATTGAATCGTACATTGCCGAAAGGGTTACCATCTATTGCAGAAGGGGATAAGGTGTTAGTGCAGGTAGAACAGGAAGCCCTTAAGATGAAACAGGCAAGAGTGACGGGCAATATCAGTCTTGCAGGCAATTATACAGCGTTGGATCTGTTGTCTGGAATGGTCGGGGTATCGAACAAGATTCGTAATGCAGAACGGGTGGAAGAATTAAAGACAATGGTTCATGCGGATATGCCATATGGCGTAATCTTTCGAACTGCCTGCGAGCAGGCTGAGAATGGCGCTATTCAGACTGAATTACAGCAATTATCTACACAGATGGATTGGATCATCCATAAAGCAGAATATGAGCGGAATACCGGGCTGATTCAGGGCGGTAAACCGGAATACCTTGCCATCATGGAGGAATATGGCTGGACGCGGATTGATGAGATTCAGACAGATAATAAGGTGATATATGAGGAGTTGTCTGCAAGGGAGCTACCTCGGAACTTAATGACACCTGGGAATGTATTAGTATCTGGCTCTGCTTATGCGAAAAGTAATAAAGTAGAAGGGAATCAACCGCAACTGATATTTTATGAAGATGAGTACCCGTTATA
>JBNMIW010000080.1:0-7709 GCA_050873485.1 Lachnospiraceae bacterium
ATTATCAAGACCAATTGCTTCAAACTCACCTAAAAAACAATCTGCAAAATCCTGTAATGTCTTACGCCATTTTGCTCCTGTACTGATATAGACGGAAGCACCTTGTGACTTGTGTGATACACTGGCATTACAATGCAGACTGATAAATACATCCGCATCTGCTTCTTTTGCACGCGTGACTCTGTTTGCCAGATTCACTTCCTCATCCTGTTCCCTTGTCAGTACAACCGAAACTCCTTCATATGTTTCCAATTGCTGCTTTACCTTCACCGCAATCGCATAATTGATGTCCTTTTCTTTCTTCCCGTAATAATAGGCGCCATCTTCCTCCCCGCCATGACCGGGATCTAACGCAATGACTTTCCAATCCACCGATGCCGCCTGCACCCTCTTTGACGGGATTGCAATGCATAAAAATATTGCCGTCAGAAGAATGGTTATAGAAATGTATAAACAACCTGTATTCTCTTTCATAAATCAATTGTCCGGTATGCAATATTTTATTATACACACACCTTTTCTCCTTACTTTTTAATCTGAATAATCACCACATCTGTTTACAAATAAATTATGTGTATTGTATCACATTCATTTATACTATAACATATAATTCATTCTTTTCTTCCTATATTAAGCATCCTATTAGTTATTTTCCACATATAGAACACCGGATACAGATCCTTTATAAATCCATACCCGGTGTTCTATCCGTTATGATTTCATTATCTATCTGCCGTTACGCTGTGCGTTTCCGTCTTGCAGAAATGATCACTAATGTAAGTGCAAAGAATACAACTGCGTATGCCACCACAATCCCCGACTGGATCAACATATTCTTTGCAAAAGCAGAGGTGGCTCTCGTCATCTGCCCGATCTCTTCGTTATTCACAACATACCAGTAGGTTGGCACCAGCTTAGCAACCTTGCCAACACCTCCGCCAAAGAATTCTCTCGGAACGAAGATTCCTCCCAAGAAGCACAACACCAGACTGACCACATTGACTATGGCATTCATTGCATCGGTACTTTTTGCTACCATTCCGGCAAAGAACCCGAAACTCATACCAAACAACAGCATCGCAAACATATTAAGCAAGAACCACGGCAGACGTATATCATCAAGAATACTGCCCTTCGACAAAAAGATATCAATGACCAGAACCAATGCATATAACAGGATTCCAAACACTGCAATCGCGGCAACCATACCACCAACCCGACTACGCATCGGCATCGCTCCACATTCCGTCCGTTCCTTAACTTCTCTATCGTTAAACCGGAGCAGTACCAGACCAATTCCTGCCACTCCGACTGCAATAAACAGATATGGTACGTATAAGAAAAAGTGTGTACTGATATCTCCCTGTTTTTCATTCACAAAAGAAGCTAAGGTAACTTTTGTCTCCTGTTCCTGCAGCTTCATCAGCTCTTTTTGTGCCTGCTGTAATGTATATCCATTCTGTACCAGCATTTGCAGTTTTTGCAGATACATCTGTAATTCCGATTCAAAGTAGACCGAATCAAAATATCCCGGAACCTTCACACAGGATAAGTCTGTCAGTTTTCCACTCTCTAACTCCTTAGAAAATCCATCCGGAATCACCAATACATAATCCAGTTTCTTCCAGTAAAGTGCATCCGTAATCTTCTCTTCATCATATTCTATCGTCGTAATGTCATTATAAGAATCAAAGTACTCTTTCACATCCTCACCAAAAGAGCCGCTATCTTCATCCACAATGGCAACATCTAACCGTTCCTGCTCAAATGTTGTCTCTGTATCTGCGCCATTTACCTTTGCCATAATCAATGCCAGGGACAGAAACACTGCAAAATATAGAAATACCGTTCCCTTATAGCGATTCAATATCAGAAAGTAAGTCTTAAATACTCTCATACTTCATCCTCCTTAACTTAAACACCCCTGCGATCACACAGATCACACCAATTGCAAACAGCGTAAGCATGTTCACCGCATACTGTCTGACATCTCCAAAAACCGAAAGACTCTTGAAACCATTTACGATCAGGGTTGCCGGATTGATCCGGTTCACGATCGGACAGCGTTCTTCAATCAGATAGGTAATATCTGTCCATTGCAATCCAGCTAAAAAAGAACTGATCATAAATACAGCTACACAAAGTCCTTCTTTCTTCTGAACAGAACCCTTTGTAAAAATGGCGATAACCGTTCCAATCGCCAGTGAAGTAAAACTGCCAATGCAGCCGCCAAGCAATACCAGTGCTGCATGATTTCCAAAATCCCGTCGGAATACAAACGCACATACTCCGATCACAAAGGCTACAATGACACAATACAAGACAAAAGATGCTATAAAATCATATACTACCTGCACTAATTTGGGTGTCGGAGCTACATTTCTTCTCGCACCGACCGGTGTCAGGTCTGCCTGAATATCATTTCCATTATTTAATCCCACCATCGTTGCAATCAGGCATGTCATTGCAATCAATGCGTAGAAATACTGGGTATATGGATCTTTATCCGTTCCCTTTAACGAAATCTCCTGAATCGTTGCGCCGGTCGTATCCGACATGGATGCAATCATATCCGCCAGCTTTTCCGGATGTTCCATTGCCACATCCGTGATCAAAGATACATTCTGCTGATACTGATCGATAAAAGTCTTGATCAGACTGCTGTAGATATCAGACTCCTTTACCGTCAACGCATAATCGTCTTCCATATCAACAATGCCCTTGATTTTGCCATCCTGCAATGCCTGTTCTGCTTTCGTTACATCCGCATACTCTTTGACCTTGAACATCTTTGTACCGTTATCACTCTCTACTTCACTCATCATGGTAAGGAATCCTTCGGCTGACTGTTTCTTTGCTTCCTCTTTCCAATACTCCGCCGACATCTGTGCATTTTCCATAGAAAATGATTCTCCTGTCACATCCGGCTTCTTATCCTCTATCCCCGTTGAGTTCACAATCCCCACCGGCACTTCACTAAACTGTTCCAGTTCCGATATACTGCCAAACATGAAATAGAACAAAGAGCCTAAAATAACCGGAAATGCCATCGCCCAGAAAAGCAGCGTCTTCTGCCGGATGATCTGCTTCATTCGATATAATATATGTTTCATGAGCCTGCCTCCTAATCCCTTAGCTGTTTACCGGTAATCTCTAAGAATACATCATTTAAGGTCGGAAGTTCGGAGTGTACATTACCAAATGCAATCTCTTTGTCCCGCATCAGATCGAGTAACCGTAACAGATTATGCTTACCCTTTGAAAACTTCACCTTCAATAAATGATTCTCGTAACTGACCTGCATCACATGTGGCAATGTCCGGATCGTGTCCATGGTATCATCCGTAATCTCTAATACCTCCAAACTGATCGTCTCGCCAAGATCGATCATCGCCTTTAATTCGTCTGTTGTACCAAGCGCTAAATTCTTACCCTTATCCTTAATGGCGTTCCGGGTACAGATCTGCTCCACCTCTTCCATATAGTGTGTCGTATATATGATCGTCGCTCCCTGGCGATTGAGTTCCTGAATTCCTTCTAATATCTTGTTCCGGCTTTGTGGATCGACTGCAACAGTCGGCTCATCTAAGATAATAAGCTTGGGTTTATGTGCAATTCCACAGGCAATATTCAAACGCCGAAGCAGACCGCCGGACAGCTTCTTTGGATAGAACTTTCGGAAATCCTGCAAGCCGACAAATTCAATGGCCTCTTCTACTAATTGCTTCCGCTCCTGCTTATTCTTAATATACAATCCGCAGAAATAATCAATATTTTCATATACGGTAAGCTCCTCGAATACCGCTACATTCTGCATAATGATTCCTATATTCTTCTTCAAATGATAACTTGTCGGCTTCATTTCCTCCCCAAAAATCTCGATCGTTCCCTTATCATATTCTAACAGAGATAACAGACAATTGATCGTTGTGGACTTGCCGCTTCCGTTCGGACCTAACAGTCCAAAGATCTCTCCCTCTTCAATTTCTAAGTTAAAGTGATCGACTGCCACCAGATCACCGTATCGTTTTACAAGATTTTCAATCTTTACAACCATTTTCCTCTCTCCTTATGTATGAATTCCCAATCTTTATGGGTATAGGACGGACGATGAATTTTTAAGATATTTCAAGAGGCGCTTAAGAAAATATATCTTCCGTGCTCCGGTTATGCTGACCGTTCCAATGAGCCTCAGACACATGAGCAATCTCAGCTTGAAAGCTTCGATTGCTCATTGAGTCTCATCTCCACAGCATAAAGGTCGCACGGAAAATATTATTTTCTCAAGTGCCTCCCTCTATGCTGCTCTGAAATTCATCTGTGTACAGCATGAACAAACCATAAAGCTCTCGCCACACCCGATGCCACTACCACATTGTTATGATACATTACATGATACCCGTTTTTACCTTGTAATGATAGTGAGGAATGTAAGAAACGAATGTGACATTTGTCATATTCTAGGATTCGATATAGATATCTGTTACAAGATACTCTATAATATATGAAAAGTGTTGGAAGAATTGCAAATGTCTGTTATCCATATCATTAGAAAACGTTAGCCAATATTTCAATATATAAAATCCAGGAGATGTGTTATGTCAACTTATATAGATTCAATTCTATTATTTATACTATGTGGGATTCTATATCCCGGCAAACAGTTCGATGCCCTACATCTGTTAGGCATCTTATTTCTGATTGCCCTTTACTGCTTCGAATTAGTCAGCACCACAAACAGGAACCGTTCAAATCTAAGTATTATTGCCTTGATCTTCAGCTTTTTCTTTCCGGAATTGTCAATTCTTCTGCCTTGGCACAGCTATGTCCTTTTCCTAAACCACCAGCCGATCTTAGCCTTGCTATATGTTCTGCCATTTCTTCGTTATTATTATGAAAGTCCAAGTTATGTCAACCTTGCATTTATTCCTATTATGGCACTTTCTTATTATCTTGCATACAACAACAATCTGCGTATGGAATTATCCGAAACAGTTCATACACTGCGTGACAACAGCGTAGAAAAGGAAATGATGTTAAAGGAATCTAACCAGCATCTAGTAGACAGTCAGAACGACCAGATCTATATTGCAACTTTAAAAGAGCGAAACCGGATTGCCAGAGAAATTCACGACAATGTCGGTCACATGCTTTCTCGTTCCATTCTACAAGTCGGTGCATTACTTGCTATCTGCAAAGATGATACATTAAAACCTCATTTAACTACTTTAAAAGAAACACTTGATCTTGCCATGAACAATATCCGCAACAGCGTACATGATCTGCACGATGAATCCATTGACCTGCAAAATGCATTACAGGGATTAGTGGATTCGTTTACCTTCTGTCCGGTACATTTTCAATGTGATATTTCCAAGCAGATTCCGAAAAATGTGAAATACTGTTTCCTTGCGATCACCAAAGAAGGAATGAACAATATCATGCGCCACAGCAATGCAAGTCGTGTCACATTAACAGTAAAGGAACATCCTGCATTTTATCAACTTCTGATCGAGGATAACGGAACAACCTCTTCCCACTCAGAAAATATCGGTGAAACCGGCATGGGAATCTCGAATATGAAAGAACGCGTGGAAGCTTTGCACGGCATTCTTCATATCAGTACAGAAAATGGTTTCCGCATCTTCGTTTCTATTCCAAAATAATCCCGTAACATTTTTCTCAAACTTTTTCAATCTTCTTTTAAGAATTCTTCCGTATTATAATCGCATAAGCTATAAAAAGTGAATGCTTATCAAACGGAACACAAGATAATTTCTTACAAGGAAATTGTTTTACAAACATTTTTTAAAAGGAGTGACGATTATGAGAATGAATAAAAGAATTTTAGTATTTGGTATGACAACTGCATTTGTAGCATCCATGTTAGGTGGATGTGGCACCGGAACAAGCAGTAGCAGTTCCGTAAAAAGCAGTGTAACAAGTAACGCAGTGGCATTTAACAACACCACTTTGACCGGAACGGTAACGAAAGTAGACGGCAGTACCATAACGCTTTCCCTCGCCGGCGGCATAGGCGGCATGATGGGTGGTGCTCCACAAGGCGGCGGTCAGATGCCTTCCGGTAATGGCAATGCACCAGGTAACGCACCTGCCGATGACAATGCTTCCTCAGACAATAGTACTGAGCAGAGCAACGACAAATCTTCTGATAACACCGATACACAAAATGCTGACAGTTCGGATTCCAAAGACCAACAGACTCCTCCTGACAAACCGGATGGAAACGGTCAGGATTCCAACAGTCAGCAGACCCCTCCTGAGAAACCGGATAGTGACAGTCAGGAGTCCAACAATCAACAGACTCCTCCTGACAAACCGGATGGTGACAGTCCAAGTTCCGACGGACAATCAGATGCGGCAAATAACACTACTACATCAGATGGCAATGCCGCTGATACACAAAATACTGACACTTCCGATTCGAATACAACAGAAGGAAACAACGACAGCCAGACCCCTCCCGACCTTCCAAGTGGCGAGGCTCCATCCGACACAGATTCCGGCAACAGTACCACATTTACTTTAACTATCTCTGATGAATCCGTATTAAAAGATATTACATTAGATGATATTACCGAAGGCACAACACTCACAATTACTTTCGGAGATGATAACACCATTACTTCGATTGCCAAATCAGAAAGCAATTCCAATGCACCCGGCGGCATGGGTGGTGGTTCCTCTACCGTTGACACCGGTACCGGTGCCACTACGATCACAAGTGACACAGATGATTCTGATACCACCTATTCTTCCAGCAGTGCGGATGAAAATGCCCTTCGTGTCGAAGGCTCTGTTACTTATACAGGAGATAACCTGACCATAAAGAAATCCGGCGATACCTCCAACACAGAAAGCAGTGATTTTTATGGCTTAAATGCCGGTTTTCTCACCTTAGATGGTGCAACGACAACACTTACCAATTCCACGATCACAACGGATGCACAGGGCGCAAACGGTATTTTTGTCTATGGTGATGGAAGCAGTGTCGATGTCAGCAATACCACGATCACTACATCTGCAGATAATTCCGGTGGTATCGATGTAACCGGTGGTGCATCTATCAAAGCAAACAACTTAAATATCGAGACAAGCGGCAATTCCTCCGCAGCCATCCGAAGCGACCGTGGTGGCGGAACACTCGATGTAAGCAACGGCACATATACAACGAATGGCACCGGTTCTCCTGCCGTATACTGTACGGCCGACATCTCGGTATCCAATGCTACTTTACAGGCAAATGCTTCCGAAGGTGTCGTAATTGAAGGTCAGAACTCTGTTACACTTACAGACTGCGATGTAACCGGCAATATGCAGGGAACCTATCAGGGCGATGAAAATGAAAACCTTCACACCATTATGATCTACCAAAGTATGTCCGGTGATGCCGAAGAAGGTGAGGCAAATCTCTCTATTACAGGCGGTTCCGTAACCGGCAAAAACGGAGATCTCATTTATTCTACAAACACCTCCTCTGTCGTAAAACTTGAAGACGTAGATCTGACACTTGCAAATGACACTTTGCTGCGAATTGAAGGAAATGACAGCTCCCGTGGCTGGGGAACAGCCGGAAGCAACGGTGCAGACATGAGCTTGTTTGCAACTAAACAGACTTTAAACGGTAAGATCATTGTAGACGAGATTTCTTCCCTTACATTGACCATGTCCGACAACAGTTCTTTTGA
>JBNMIW010000081.1:0-7702 GCA_050873485.1 Lachnospiraceae bacterium
GTGATAAGCAGGGAACGATCGGATAATTTCTTTGGCTTTGCAGCTACCAACTCGGCTGCAATCTCATAATACCATTCCACTGTAGAATTCGTCTTCAACATATAGGCAAGCGGGCTTACCATAGAATAAGTTCCACCGGTTCCTACTAAAAATACATTATCATATCCCTTTGTATATGCCTGTTCAACCACCTCTGCAATCTTTGGAATATTGTTCACTGCTCCATTCAATACACTTAAATATGTTTCATTCTCAAATCCATACATCTCTTATCATCCTCCTAAAATTAAATTTGATCCTGATGTGCGCACATATAAAAGTTCATAACCACTTTGTGTTTATAATATACCACCTTATATTCTTTGTGTCAACCACTTTTTATTTAAAATATACCAATTGTTTTACCAGATGCATTTTTAATATACCAATTTATGTTTTTCTCTTTCTTTTCCAGATAAATTCTGTTATAATATGTCTAGTATTTAGCAGAGCACAGCACCTATCTATCTTATACAGCAATACGCAGTACATTGCTTACAGGATAGATAATGTGGAACAGGAGAATGATATGTCAGACAATGCAACAGAAGTTTCCCAGATCATCCGGGAACATATATTAGATAAAACATACGCCTACGGCACTACCATTCCTTCCGAAAGAGATCTGGTACAGACATTACAGGTAAACCGTAATGTCATACGCAATGCAATCGATCTCTTGATTGAAGAAGGACTTCTCAAACGGGTACAGGGAAAAGGAACCTATGTGATCAAAACCGACATTGATGATTCCGCCATTCATTTCAAAGGAATGAGTGAATTGTTAAGACAGGCTGGTTATACTCCGAATTCCAAGGTACTTACAACCAAGACAAGGGCTGCCGGTCATAAGTATTCCAATATTTTTCACGTACCGGACGATACCGGAATGTTCCAGATCGTTCGTTTACGAAGTGGCAATAACATACCTATTTCCATAGAGAATACAACCATTCTGCATGAAAGCATTCAGAATGTGGAGCAGATCGATTTTCAGGTATACTCCTTATACGATATGTTTTCGATCAACAAGATACATATCCATACGATCTGGCATGTATTTTCTTCTTCCAGAACATATAATACCTTTGCACGCTTACTTGGTTTAGAAGAAGGCAGCCCCATCGTTTCGATTGAGATCATCTCATCCACAAAGGACGGTCTGGTAGCAGAGCATACCGAAGTTATGGTAGTTCCCACCTTTGCCAAATATTACACAGATGGCATTATCCGCAACGGCGAATTCCACTTGTCATCCCAGTTATTCTAAATGATTTATCCACAAGGAGGCTTTTCAACATGCCAAAAATGTATAATCTATTAAGTCTTGATATAGAAGAACAGGTAAAACAATATATAGATGAACACAACCTGCAGCCGGGAGACAAGCTTCCTTCGGAGCGCGACTTTTCAACCATGCTGAATGTCACAAGAGTTACTTTACGCCACGCATTAGAAGTACTGATCAGTGAAGGGATCATTGAACGGCATCCCGGAAGTGGTTACTACCTCTGCCCGCCAAAGACAGACCGTGAATTACTATACTACTGTTTTCCTTATAGGGACTGCACTCTGATCAACGAAGGTTATACCACCGAAAAGATATCCTTCATTCCGGAACAGGTACGCAATATTGCCGCTAATTCCGCATTACCGTCTGCCTTTGCCGATCTGGTTTCCAATTATGTGTTAGAATCCGTGGCCGGCCGGCCAATCGGTCTTACCTATATGTTCCAACAGCCGGAATCTACTTCCCTGTTTCCTTACCTGTTTGAAATGAACGATATCCCGGACGAACTGACCATCACACAGACCATCCGCATCTTTCCTTACGAAGAGAATCTGGTGGAACCACTGCATCTCACCAATGCAGACAGTCTCCTGCTGATCAGTAATTTTGTTCACTATCGAAGCCAGACGATCGGCATCAGCTTATCCTTATGCGTAGGGAATCGCGTGAATCTTATAACCAGTATTACTTTACCGGAATAATCCTCTATTCCGGTATTTTTTTGTAATATTTTGCTGACGTTTCCGGTTCTATGCGTATTGACGTGCATTTTATAAGTTTTATAATATGATGCAAGGGCGATCATCGTCTGCCCCAATAATGCAGAAAAGAGGATCATGTTATGAAAATGTTTCGAACCAGATTACTTACATATGCTTTTCTTGGCAGTGCATACCTTCTTTGTCAGAACGTTACCACATATGCCATGCCTGTACATACCGCACAGACTGTTATATTCCAGCCACAATCATCCGATAACCGCATGGGTATCGCAGCATCTCCTGCTGCCGGGGAACCATCCACAATATCATCAGACACCACTACACCGGAACAATCCAACACTCAGCCGCTGGCAGCTGTCCGGATCAGAAAGTGTACCGCCACCTCTCATTCCGCAATACATATAACATGGACTAAGAATGCTCATGCTTCCAAATACGAGATCTACCGGGCAACATCCGCAAAAGGCAACTACAAGTGTATCGCCTCCACCCGGAAACCGCAATACACGGACAAGACCGGCAAAGTGTTCACCACCTATTATTACAAAGTGAAAGCTGTTTCCGGCGATCCCCGGACTTATTCCGACAGCAGTTACAGTAAGATCGTATCTGCAACTGTCCGCAAAAAAGCAAAAAAAATCGCCTATGTAGGCGATTCTATCATGGCAGGATTTCGCGAATATAACATTGTAAAGGGAAAATCGAACAAAGATTTTTCCAAGATCGGTATTCATACCTATAACTACTATACAAGTGATTATATGAAACGTCTGCTTCAATACAAACCGGATCGTATGATCATCATGCTTGGAATGAACAGTTTGGGTGGCAATCCCGGCAAAACACAGATTGACAACATCCTGAATCCCTACAAAAAGATACTTAATGCCTGTCATAAGAAAAATCCACACATGGAAATTGTTGTAATGGGCGTAAGTCCAACCCGTAACAGCTCCGAAGTGAATAATGTTGCCGTCCGGCGCTTTAATAAGGCATTAAAGAAATATGCCAATAGTAAGAAATATCTTCATTACTTTGATACCGTTTCGTTCTTAGCTGACAAATCCGGATCTCTCAAAGCCTCTTATAGCGGCGGCGACGGCATCCACTGGAGTAAAAGCGGATATAATATTACTTACAGGAAACTTCAAAAATATATAAAAGAATGGTAACGTAACCCTTGCACGGTATCTATTTTTATATATAGACATTTCCCGGTGATTTCTACATCCGATCGGTGAAGAATTCTTCAAATGCTGTGTAGCCTTCTTTTTCAAGCTGTTCCTTCTGGAACTTCTTATTCTTCTTCATAATTGCAATATTGATCTGCTCTCCATTCTTACGTTTCTCATTTGCCTGCTGCAAAATCGTAAGCATCTTATCTTGTGGCATATTCTTTTCTACAAGATAAGCTGTCTTCTCGCCTTTGCCCGGCACCTGATAATCCTTCTCTAATAAGAGCATAACGATCCGTTCAAATCCGATTGAGAATCCGCAGGCTGGGGTATTCTGGCCGGTGAACTTACCGATCATTTCATCATAACGTCCGCCACCACCGACAGATCCACCAAACTCGTCCATGGAGATCTCGAAGATCGGTCCGGTATAATAACCCATTCCTCTTACTAACGTTGGATCAAATACAATCTTGAAGTCAGCAGACTTCGTAGCATCCACACTTGCCATGATCGTCTCAAGATCTTCTGCAACGCCGGTCTCTAAGTATTCCCCTAATGTCTCTTTCAGATAACGGACACCTTCTACGTCCTGACTCACGTTTGCAAACAGTGCAAGGCATTTTTCAACGGATTCCAAAGCAAATCCCTGCTCGATCAACTCCTCTTTTACGCCATCCAGACCTATCTTATCCATCTTATCTAACGTAATGAATACATTGTCATAATCCGCTTCACCAAATCCACTGTAGGCTGCCATTGCCTTTAACATCTTACGATTATTCAAACGGATCGTAAATTTCTCAAATCCGATCTTTCCAAGCAATGTAGTCGTTGCCGTGATGAGCTCGATCTCTGCTAAGATAGTCGGCTCGCCTAAAATATCAATGTCACACTGCATGAACTGACGATAACGACCCCTCTGTGGACGGTCTGCTCTCCATACATTGCCCATCTGTAATGCCTTAAACGGACTTGGCAGATCATTTGCATTATTCGCATAATAACGCGAAAGCGGAAGTGTCAGATCGTAACGAAGACCTCCATCCACTAATACATTTGCATCCTCTGCTGCCTTTGGAACTGCTGCAGTTAACTTGTCACCACGTTTTAAGATCTTGAAGATCAGTTTCTCATTCTCTCCACCCTGATTTGAACTTAAATTCTCAATATGTTCTACACAAGGAGTCTCCATACTTGAAAAACCAAATGTCTTATATGTCTCCTTAATCTGTCCGATCACATAATCACGAATCTCCATCTCTCTCGGTAATATATCTTTCATACCTGTTACCGGTTTTTTCTTCATTGCCATCTTCTCATTTTCTCCTTTACCTGTTATCAATATACTAACTTGTCCTGCGTGTCTCCCTGCAATTCTCTGTTTGTAATCTCATCATATATGATACTCTGAAATGGCAGGAATACTTTCATATCAAAATGCCTTACCTCCTCGATCAGCAGTTCCACAGCGGTCGTACTGTCAAATGCCTTTCTATATGGACGGTCGGAAGTAAGTGCAACAAAAACATCACACACCCGCAATACCCTTGCACCAAGCGGGATCTCATCTCCCACCAGATTATCCGGATAACCGGTGCCATCATAATTCTCATGATGATGAAGGATCATTTCGCAAATGCGGTCCGAATATCCCTCCGCCTTCACGACTTCGTATCCCAGACCTGCATGCAGACGGACATACCGCATCTTTTCTACGTTCAACGTATCATCATCCCTACCGTACAGATAGGTGCTTGCTCTCAATTTGCCAATATCATGGAGCATTCCGGCCACTTCAATATCATGACAAAATTCCGGATCCAACTTCAGCTCTTTTGCTAACATTCCGGCCAGCCGGCTTACCTCAATTCCATGCGCAATCTCTGTTTTCAGGTCTTCTGTCAGATATGCCGACATTTCATCTACTTCAATCCCATCACGATCGATCTCTATCATCCCATCACCTCTTCAAACATCCGCCGTTTACGGTCAATCATCTCGTCAATCCGCTTAATATACTCATCTACATTTTTTACATTCTCTACACGCTCAATCCTATTTTCCTTATGGAACACAAACTTCGATGATGCTCCTGCTCCCATGGCAAGAATATCTAATTTCTCTTCCATGATCAATATATTATAAATACATTCTTTTCCCTGTTGTGCATACCCGATATTCTCTAATTTCCCCGGAATATTCTTCTGCCGGTATAGATAATATGGCTGTAAATCCATTCTTCTTGCACATGCATCCACCGCAAGCAGCATCTCATTGGTACTTCCCTTGATCAATGAATGATAACGTTCCATCTCTATGTTGAGATTTGCCGCACGCTTGATTGCTAACGAATGTACCGTAAGACTGTCCGGTCTTAATTGCTCAATCTCCGATAATGTATGTTCTACCTCTGCCATTTCTTCACCCGGAAGCCCTACGATCATATCCATGTTAATGTTCGTAAATCCTGCCTCACGAGCCATTGCATATGCCTGTCTGGTCTGTTCTACACTATGCGCCCTGCCAATCAGTTCAAGCGTTGCATCTGACATTGTCTGTGGATTAATACTGATGCGCTCCACACCAAGCTTACGAAGTACCAATAATTTGTCCATTGTAATACTGTCGGGTCTTCCACATTCCACACAGAATTCCTTCACATACTGCATATCAAATGTATGTTGTAAATGCATAACCAGCTCTTCTAACTGAAGTGCAGACAAGGCACTTGGCGTTCCTCCACCGATATATATCGCAACTAACCGTTTCTTCCGGTATGCCGGAGCAGTTGCCACATATTCCATCTCCCGATACAATGCCTGCAAATACGCATCTACTTTATCCTCATAGGTTGCGATCGGATAAGATGTAAAGGAACAATACAGGCATCTTGATGGACAAAATGGTATACCTATATAGATGCAGTATTCGTGTTCATAATCAAAATCCCGGAATAATTCCTGTTCCCTCTTAGCAACCTCGATACAAATGTCTGCCTTTTGTGGAATGGTCAGATAGGTATCTGTATATAAATGCCGGATCTCCTCTTCCGTTGCTCCATGCTCGAGACGCTCCGTTGCAACCTTTGTTGGTCTTACTCCCGTCATACTTCCCCACGGCAACGTCTTGCCTGTGTATTCAGAAAGCATTTGATACAGTGCTGCCTTTAACGGATTTCTGGCAAGTTTCCGGTTGAGAAAATCTACCACAACCGTTTTCTCCTGATGATAACCATCCATATCTTCTAAACAATAAGTAACATACCCACCGCTTGCAACCTGTGTCTCAACATCCGAATCCATCGTGTATGTAACATATAATGAAAGTCTGGTACCATCCTCTTTGGTGACAACCTTCTCGTTATCAAAAAAAGCCTGCAGCATTGCCCGGATATCATTATTAAAATATTCCGCATTTTGTTCTAAATATATCATTCTTCATATGCCCCACAAACCATATTGCTCTTCTTCTCCCAGCCAATCGTGGTTCCATCCATATGTCCCGGAAAAATCTTCGTCTCATCCGGCAAAGTATATAGTTTCTGTCGGATAGAATCCAACAGTACCGTTCCATTGCCGGTCGGAAAATCCGTCCGTCCTACGCTGCCGCAAAATAAGGTATCTCCAACAATAGCAGATTGTAATTCCTCGCAATAATAGCACATTCCTCCACTTGTATGCCCCGGTGTCAAAATGCAGGTAAGTGTTGTTCCAATAATATCGATCTTCTGACCATCCCGAAGCAGTTCATCCGCCTGCAACGTGATAGGATTGCCAAACATACCGGACAGATTCGCTGATATATTATTAAGCACCTCTTCATTTTCCACCTTCGAAGCATATACCGGTACGTGAAATGTCTCCCTTAACGCTTGTACCGCACCGATATGATCATAATGTCCATGTGTCAGAAAAATTCCTTTGAGTTGAAAATTCGGTGTATGGAAAATCTCTGTAAGTGCTTCTTCCTCTGCAGCAGGATCAAACACAACACATTCTCCAAGGTCATGATTTACTAATATATAACAATTGGTTCCTAACTCGCCAACTGTTTTTCGAAAAATCTCTAAGTCCGCCATCTACAAATCCTTTCTTATCGATCAACCTACACTACGCTCTACATCCAGGACGCCCGGAATCATGCGAATCTTCGAAATTACATGATTCAACTGATCAACCGTCTTAATATCAAATGATACGGTAAACGTTGCCCGTTCATTCTTGTTATTACTCTTACTGTTAATTGCTGTCACATTAATATTTGCCTCAGTGAATACCTTTGATATATCAAACCACATACCGGTACGATCTGCTGCAAAGATACGGATCTCCGTGGAATACGTTGCTGTCGGATTACTTGCTGCATCTTCCTGCCACTCTGCATCGATCAGTCTGGATCGATCACTATCATTCATTCCAACAATATTCACACAATCTGTCCGGTGAATGGATATTCCTCTTCCTCTTGTAACA
>JBNMIW010000082.1:0-7620 GCA_050873485.1 Lachnospiraceae bacterium
CTGCAAATCCTTTATTATATACATAACTGACATGATTTAACAAAATGCCTTCGTTCGCATTACGTTCTACCTGTTTTTCATTTATTAAATCATTTGGAAGCTCTGTCTGATCTGCTTGTACCTTTTGATATCGTCGTGTCATTTCAGTAATCAGATCTTCTTCGTTATGAATGTTCCTATATGCTACAGCATCAATGATCTGCTCCTGCTCTAAAAAATCAAGATACTGATAAAATACCGGCAACCGCAATCCACATTCCTCAAGCAGCTTATGCTGTGCAAATATCTCCATTGGCGTGCCCTGTCCCATGATCCTGCCGTCTTTCATAACGAATACATGATCTGCGGCTAATACTTCATCCATATGATGTGTGATCAACAAAATAGTAATGCCATATTCCTGCTTCAATCCTCTTGCCACATCAATTATATTACGTCTTCCCTGCGGATCCAACATTGCGGTAGACTCATCAAATATAATACACTTTGGATGCATTGCAAGCACTCCGGCAATTGCCACTCTCTGCTTCTGACCACCTGACAAATGATTGGGCGACTGATTCCGAAATGCCTCCATTCCGGTCTCGTTTAACGCTTCATCTACTCTGTTCCATATATCCGCTGTTGGAATTCCAAGATTTTCGGGTCCAAATGCAATATCTTCTTCCACCAGATTACCTACGATCTGATTATCCGGATTCTGGAATACCATTCCTGCTGTCTGACGAATCTTTAACCTCAATTCTCCATCTTCAGTATCCATTCCATCTACGATCACTTCCCCTTCACTCGGAAAAAGTAATGCATTGATATGCTTTGCAAGTGTCGATTTGCCGGAACCATTTCTACCTAATATTGCAACAAACTGTCCCTTTTCCACATCAAGTGAGACATCCTTCAACGCCTCGATCATAGACTCCACATTGCCGTCTTCATCTCTTCTAAAATATTCAAATGTAACATTTTTGATATCAATCAGCTTTTGTTTGATCATTCTGCCTGTCTCCATATAGCAAAATAGGGGACTGTAACAAACAGTCCCCTAGACACTATCAATCGATTATACTAACTCAATGATAACTTCCATTGCAGCATCACCCTTACGAGGTCCGATCTTGATGATTCTTGTGTAACCACCATTACGTCCGGCATACTTAGGGCCATACTCGTTGAATAACTTCTCAGTTAAATCAACCTTCTTAGTTCCTCTCTTCTTACCAGCAGCATCGGTAGGAACCTCAACTACAGGATAAAGAACCTTTAACATCTGTCTTCTTGCATGTAACTTAGATGGCTGATCTTTCTTAACAGTCTTCTCAACTTCATCATAAACAGTAACTTTCTTACCATCTACAACTTCTTTGATTCTCTTACCATCTTCGTCTTTCTTTGCAACCTTAGCAGTTACTGTAACTTCATCGTAGTTATCTTTCTCTTTCACTGCCATTGTGATCAAGCTCTCAGCGATCTTACGGATCTCTTTTGCTCTTGCTTCTGTTGTCTTGATCTTACCGTTATATAATAACTGTGTTACCTGATTACGAAGTAACGCTTTTCTTGCTGCCTGCTTCTTTCCAAGCTTTCTATACATTGCCATGATGTATTTCCTCCTTCACTTTGCTTACTAAACCTTCGGCTTAAGTGTTCTTTTATTCTAATTATTCTTCTCCGTTATTCAATGAAAGACCTAATTCTTTTAACTTATTCAGTACTTCCTCCAAAGACTTACGTCCTAAGTTACGAACCTTCATCATATCTTCCGGAGTCTTGCTTGTCAGCTCTTCTACAGTATTAATACCTGCTCTCTTTAAGCAGTTAAATGAACGAACGGATAACTCCAATTCATCAATGTTCATCTCTAATACTTTTTCTTTCTCGTTGTCTTCTTTCTCTACCATTACTTCTGCTGATTTGGCATTCTCTGATAGATCAATAAACAAACTCAAATGCTCACTTAATACTTTTGCAGCTAAGCTTACTGCCTCGTCTGGAGCCAATGTACCATTGGTATATACGTCTAATGTAAGCTTATCATAATCTGTAATCTGACCTACACGGGTATTCTCTACTGTGAGATTTACACGCTCAACCGGTGTATAAATAGAATCGATTGCGATTACATCAATGGATGTATCCTCTTTCTTATTCTTGTCAGATCCAACATAACCTCTACCTTTTGTGATAGTAAGTTCCATATCAAATCTTGCATCCGGACCGCTTAATGTTGCGATTACCAGATCCGGATTCAAAATCTCAATATCACTATCTACATGAATATCTGCTGCGGTAACCACACCTTCGCCAACATACTCGATATAAGCCTGCTTTGGCTCATTAGAGCTGCTATTATTCTTAATTGCCAATTCCTTGATGTTCATGATAATCTCTGTTACATCTTCTTTTACACCCGGGATTGAGCTAAACTCATGTAAAACACCTTTAATTTTTACATAGCTAACAGCGGAACCTGGCAAAGATGATAACATAATTCTTCTCAAAGAGTTACCAAGGGTTGTACCATAGCCTCTCTCTAAAGGTTCTACTACAAATTTACCGTATCTGTTGTCTTCTGAAATCTCTGCGATCTCAATTCTTGGTTTTTCGAATTCAAACACGTTCGGAACCTCCTTTAGGTTTCATAATCTACCGATTATTGACTACTTAGAATATAACTCGACGATAAGTGTTTCATTAACAGGAACATCGATCTGCTCTCTTAATGGTAACTCTGTAACAGTACCGCAAAGGTTCTCCTGATCAGACTCTAACCATGCCGGAACTAATCTTCCTGCTGTAACCTCTAAAATATCTTTGTATCTCTGTAAAGATTTGCTCTTCTCGCGAATCTCAATCTTATCTCCGGCTTTTACTCTGTATGAAGGAATGTTAACACGCTTGCCGTTAACTAATACATGCTTGTGATCTACGATCTGTCTAGCTTCCTTACGAGTTCTGGCAAAACCTAAACGATATACAACATTATCTAATCTGCACTCTAAGAGAACCATTAAGTTCGGACCTGTTAATCCTTTCATTCTCTCAGCAGTTGCGTAAAGATTACGGAAAGGTTTCTCTAATACGCCATAAATGAACTTAGCTTTCTGTTTCTCACGAAGCTGTAAACCATACTCGCTCATCTTTCTATTTGCTCTAACTAACTGTCTATTTGATTTCTTATCAATTCCAAGAACTTGAGGCTCCATACCTAAAGATCTGCATCTCTTAAGAACTGGGGTTCTATCTACTGCCATCTAATTGTACCTCCTATTACACTCTTCTACGTTTTGGTGGACGACATCCATTATGTGGAACTGGAGTCACGTCACGAATACTCAATACTTCAAGACCTGCTGCCTGAAGCGCACGAATTGCTGCCTCACGACCTGAACCCGGTCCTTTAACCATAACGTCAACTTTCTTCAAACCGTGAATAAGAGCTGCCTTTGTTGCAGTCTCTGCTGCCATCTGTGCTGCGTAAGGAGTTGACTTCTTAGAACCCTTAAATCCTAACTCACCAGCACTTGCCCATGAAAGTGCATTACCTTCATTATCGGTTAATGTAACAATTGTATTATTAAAAGATGACTGAATGTGTGCCTGTCCGTGTTCAACGTTCTTCTTAACACGCTTCTTTGTCACTTTTTTTGTAACTTTAGCCATTAAACTTAACCTCCTGCTAAAAATAAATAAAATCTAATCTATCAAAAATTACTTTTTCTTATTTGCTACGGTTCTCTTAGGACCCTTGCGAGTTCTAGCATTTGTCTTAGTCTTCTGTCCACGGACTGGTAATCCCTGTCTATGACGTTTGCCACGGTAGCAACCGATCTCCTGTAAACGCTTAATGTTCAAAGCGATCTCTCTACGTAAATCACCTTCTACCATCTGTGTCTCGTTGATGATCTCGCTAATTCTCTTTACTTCATCATCAGTAAGATCACGAACACGGGTATCAGGATTAACATTTGCTTCTTTTAAAATACGCTGAGATGATGTAAGTCCAATACCATAAATGTAAGTAAGACCGATCTCAATACGTTTTTCTCTTGGTAAATCTACACCTGAAATACGAGCCATTGTGACTGTGCACCTCCATAAATTAATACTTTTTTCTTCATTGTGAATACCAAAAAGCCTTGACGTATCCGTATGTATATTACAAACGGGTGAAATGCATACGTGTTACTTTCTATATTCATTCTATTGATATGTTGCATAGGCTAATGACAACCTACGCTACAGCCGCTTTCTAAATCATCTTCCATACTAATAATGATAATATAGAAGGAACTTCACACTGGGAATACAGTGCTACTTTGGTTACTAAGCTTCGAAGGTTACGGATGGGCTATCATCTATCCCTGTCTCTGCTTATGTTTTGGGTTCTCACAGATAACTCTGATACGACCTTTTCTTTTAATGATTTTGCACTTATCGCAAATTGGTTTTACGGATGCTCTAACCTTCATTAAAATCTCTCCTTTCAAAACTGTATCGCCAACTTTCTCTGTAAAAAGTCCGCTACGAATAACTATTCTAACATCTATACTCTTTCATTGCAAGCAATTTTTTTGATTTCTACAAAAAAATTCCTTTATTTTACTTTTCTCTCCATTTAATTCTGCCCTTTGTCAGATCATACGGAGATAATTCCAATGTAACTTTATCGCCCGGTAAAATTTTAATGTAGTTCATTCTGAGCTTTCCACTAATATGTGCTAACACTTCATGTCCATTCTCTAATTCAACCTTAAACATTGCATTTGGCAACTTTTCAACTACAGTTCCTTCAATTTCAATAACATCTGCTTTTGACATATCATCAATCCTCCTGTTTTATAATCTCATTTATCAACTCTGCACTGTTTCTTCTATATTAAAGTGCGATACCGGGAGCCTGTGAAAGAATTTCCGGCTCTCCATCCGTAATCAAAATTGTATTTTCATAGTGGGCGGACGGCATCAGATCTGCTGTAACTACAGTCCAGTCATCATCTTCCCAATATACTTCCTTGACACCCATGTTGATCATAGGCTCCACTGCAATCGTCATTCCTGCACGTAATTTCATTCCGCGACGCAGGCCCGCAAAATTAGGCACTTCCGGTTCTTCATGTAATTTCGATCCGACACCATGTCCGACCAGATCCCTTACAACTGAATAACCATATGATTCCGCATATTTTTGAACTGCTCTGCCGATATCAACAATATGATTGCCGGCAACTGCCTGCTTTATACCTTCAAAAAATGACTGTTTCGTAACCTCTACCAGCTTTTTCACCGAATCCGGTACTGCCGGCATGATCAACGTTCTTGCAGCATCGGAATGATATCCTTTATAGATAACACCTGCATCTAAACTCACAATATCATCTTCCTGTATGATCCGTTTCTCATTTGGTATTCCATGAACCACTTCTTCATTAATAGAAACACAAATTGATGCCGGATATCCATTATAATTCAAGAAGGATGGTATACATCCAAAGCTTCTTATAATCTCTTCCCCAATTTGATCTACCTGTAAAGTAGACATTCCTGGTTTTACCTGTTTTGCCAGTTCATCATGTGTGATGGCGAGAATTCTTCCCGCCTCACGCATGAGTTCAATTTCTGCACTTGACTTAATTGAAACTGCCATTGTTATTCACCTAAAATCTTAACGATTGCTGCAAAGACATCATTCATATCCTGTGTTCCGTCTACTTCAGCAATAATTCCCTTTTTCGTATAGTAATCGATCAATGGCTGTGTCTGCTCATGATATACAGCAAGTCTGTTCTGAACTGTTTCCGGCTTGTCATCGTCACGAATGATCAGATCTCCACCACAAGTATCACATTTACCCTCTACTTTTGTTGGGCTATACACGATATGATAAGTTGCTCCACAACCTACACATGCTCTTCTTCCACCCATTCTGCGAACGATATTCTCATCCGGAACTTCTACATTGATCGCATAGTCAACACTTTCACCAATTGCAGTTAATGCCTTGTCTAATGCTTCTGCCTGTGGAATTGTTCTTGGGAATCCATCTAACACATATCCATTTGCACAATCCGGCTCTTTAAAACGATCAATCACAAGATCTACAACCAACTCATCCGGTACAAGCAATCCCTTATCCATATACTCTTTTGCTTTTGCACCAAGTTCGGTTCCGTTCTTAATGTTTGCACGGAAAATATCCCCTGTTGAAATGTGTGGAATACCGTACTTTGCAGCGATCATTTTAGCCTGTGTTCCCTTACCAGCTCCTGGAGCTCCTAACATGATAATCTTCATAACCTCTTCCTCCTTTTTATATGAAATCTTCTCTATGAACGTACGAAAGCTGCGCCTATTATATCAATAAACGCAGTTTTCGTGTTTCTTATATTTAATTATTCAGGAATCCGGAATAATTACGTACTAACATCTGTGACTCCAACTGCTTCATTGTCTCAAGGATTACTCCTACGATAATGATCAGTGAGGTTCCTCCAAACGAAACATCCGCTTTGAATGCACCGTTAAAGAAGATTGGAATCAATGCAACGATCAATAACCCGATTACACCAATCAGAACAATGTAGTTCAGAATCTTATTCAGATAATCCTGTGTCGCTTTACCCGGACGAATACCCGGAATAAAACCACCACTCTTCTTCATATTATTCGCAACCTCTATTGGATTGAAGGTAATAGAAGTATAAAAATATGCAAAAATAATATTCAAAAGAATATAAATAATCAATCCTACGGATGCCCATGGATATTCAGCATTAAACCAGTAATTCTGATTCAATCCCTGCATGATCTTCTGAGCAGTTGTTCCAACATTCATATTAAACAAGTTAATCACAATAGAAGGAACTGATAATAATGAACTTGCAAAGATGATCGGAATAACACCTGCTGTATTCACTTTCAGCGGAATGTAGCTTGACTGACCGCCAGCCATCTTTCTTCCCTGTACTTTCTTAGAATATTGAACCGGAATTCTTCTTTCTGCATCCTGCAAAACGATTACAAAAATTGTTGTGCCAATTACGACTGCAACAATAATACATACTGCAACAACCGCCTGCACAATATCTTTGCCTTTAACAAACATGATGTACAAGTTTGAGAAATCATTTGGCATACGTGAAACAATATTGATCAACAAGATAATGGAAATTCCGTTACCAATACCCTTATCTGAAATTCTTTCACCTAACCACATGATGATACAGCTTCCTGCTGTTAATGTAACAATAATTGTCAAAATTGTAAATACGCTCTTATCCTGAAGTGCACCCTGTCTTGAAAATCCAATTGAAAGACCTGCACTTTCAATAATCGCAAGACCAACCGATACATACCGGGTGATCTGGTTCATTTTCTTTCTGCCATCTTCGCCATCACGCTGCATCTCTTCTAATGCAGGAATCGCAATTGTCAATAACTGCATAATAATGGATGCTGTGATGTATGGCGTTACGTTTAACGCAAAAATGGACATATTCTCAAAAGAACCACCGGTGAAGGAGTTCATAAGACTAAATGAATCGCCCAATGCGTTGCTAAAATAATCTTTGATGGCGCCGTTGTCCAATCCTGGGATTGGCAACTGGCATCCAACTAAGACTA
>JBNMIW010000083.1:0-7577 GCA_050873485.1 Lachnospiraceae bacterium
CATATAATTTTTCCATCTTTCATTTTTGCACTGTCTATAACTTTTCCATCTTCTACAGGAACATATTCCGCCTTCTGACCATCGTTCATTAGCACAACAATCTGATACTCCATTATAACAATCTGCTTATTCTGTACGGTATGCATTCCAACAATACACCCTTCTGCCACATCTTCACCTTCTGTTCGCACTTGTGTTATAAAAGATGTCACCTCTTGATTTAACACTATTTTTCCGTCCGAATTATATCGCTTTATAAAAAAACGCAAAGGGAATGAATCATAGGAAAATGTCGTGAACGATTCATCTTTATCAAATTCACCACCCAGACTAAAATCCAATTCCTGCTCATACACTATCTGCCGAGCACTCCAATCATTTAAATCAACAATATACGTGCACCCTTGCTTACCATCATGAACCATTGAAACCCATGCCTTATCTTTTGTAAGTTGGAAATCAAACATCTCATACCCTGGTTCTATTCCTAATAATTCCCGATCTACTTCCTGTCGCACCGTAATATCTGTATTCTCTTCCAGCTCTGTTAATTTTTGTGTTTTATTGTTGCAGCCGGTTATGCAACCACACCCAGCTAATATTAATAACGAACACAATGTATACTTTTTTGCCTTCTGAAATACTCCTGTCATATCTGTCTCCTCCTCTCTTTTTCTCCCCAAAACATGTCAAATTGTTACAAATACAATACACTATCCATGTGTCTTTTATGTATCGTTTTCTAAAAATGAAATCAAAAAACGGGACGATTTTTTCGTCCCGTTTTAATCATTATTTCTTTTCATTCATATAAGTTGTAACCCGATTTTGAATGATCCTTGCCGTTTCCTCTTCATTCCTCTGCCCAGCAAAGCATGTCTTTGCTTCTTCTTCAACAATACGATAAATATTATTGTCTTTCCATTCCACCTTATTTGTCCGGTTAATCAGATCAATATATTGTTGTATTTCTTCTTCTGTTGGACTAGCATATTCATATGTTCCATCCGCATTTTCCTTATACTCATGTTCTCCAATCGAATCCCGATAGCCATCTATATATTCTTGAAACGCATCCTTCCTCACAAGTACATGCCCAGTCAAAATTTCCCTCACAAACTTCCATGCCGCCTCTTTCATTTTTGATCCAGTTGATATACCATATACTCGCTGAAACACAAACGCAGAACCATTTTTCTCCCGATTCGGTCTGCCAATCATTGTTACATTGTCCACCCCATAGGTACGTTTTGCTGATTGAATCATATATATATCATCCCAATTTGAAACTTCAAATAAAATTTCCCGATTATGATAAGCTTCTAATCGATCTGCATCATCCATTTCTTCATTCGTTCCTCTTTCATTGGCAAGCTTTAACATATCAATAAACTCTTCACTGTCAAAATTGCATTTTCCCTGCTCCCAATCCACAAAGTCCACCATATTATTGAATGTCAGTGCATATAACACCTGACTCTTTTCGGTAAAATCAAACAATGCCGCATCTGGATATTGTTTCACAAACTCCATGTACTCTTCCATTGTCCATCCAATCTTATTCCCTACATAGTCAGTGGGCACCACCCATGTCGATATCTCAAATTCATCCGAAAGATAATAAAGTTTGCCCTCTACCTCCATTGCTTCACGCAACGAATCCAGCATATCTTCTTTATTCAATTCCTCATCCTGATCTAAATAATCGGAGAGGTTTTCGAGCATTCCTTTTTCAATGTATTCTTCAATCGGTGACTCTTCATTTAAAACAAGAATATCCGGAATGTTACCAGAAACAACATCCACATTAAATTGTTCCACTGCATTTTCAGACGAATAATTCCTGATCTCCATTTCATATTCCGGATTTGATTTATTAAATGCTGCCACTTGATTTACAAGTGTAGAATCCCCATTTATATACAATCCACCTATCGTAATCTTTTGTTTGTCCTGTAACTTGTCAGGATCTACTTTTCGATATGACGAAAGTATTGCGCCCTGACTTTCATTGTAACAAATGCTCATCATTTGTTGTTGTGTTATCGGAATAATAGAAAACGCTTCCGTCGTCTCCATTGTTGATGCTGTATAATCCAACAACGGAATACTTTCCATTTTCGTCTGGTCATACCCATATAATCTTGACTGTCCACGCAAGTAAAAATTATAATTGTCGTCTCCATCGCACAGTGCATTATCAGACGCCCCACTCAAAGAGTTCGTATCCATCAACATTTTTGATGATAGAGAGCCATCCCTTTCGTTCAACTCGTATGCCATAACGCCTTCTTTCTCATTAACTGCCACAATCACCTTACCTTCATTTGAAATCGCACATCCACAAATGCCGGTTTGGGCATCTGCATTTGTAATTTTCTTTCCTTGATCGTCTACAATTATAACTTGCGTTTCAGAATAAATGGCATAATTCCCTTTTTCACTCTGACAGACATGATTTACCATTGCATCTTCCTGAAAATGATCCGATACATCTAACCGATTTTGTATGTTCCCCATCCAATCTGCAACTATAATTTCTTTCTTCTTTTCAGAAACATTAAATGTCCAATATGTAATTGTATTTTTCCCAATTGTAATTATCTCTCCAACAGAAACCTTCCCTTTTTCTGTATTCAACTCTGTAACTAATTCCGCTTTCTTATAACCATCATCCAATTGATACACCCGACTAATTGGAGCCTCTTCATCCCATTCCACTGCCAGGACATATATTGTCCCATTCCACTTCATAATTTTCTCTGGTTCGCCTTTTATACCAGACAACGACATCTCACTATATGCATATGTAATGCTCTTCGCATCTAGATCTGCTATCTTTTGAGTTTTCGTCTTATCACAAGCAACAAGTCCTGTCAATATTAACGCACCTGCTATAATAGCACTGAGTTTTTTTTATTCTCTTTGGTAACATATAAAATCCCTCCTCCAGTTTTATCATTGAAATATATAAAACATTATATCAATTTCATAGTTCGTTTGCAATATATTCGTAGACAAATGAACACCCCACTCCAACTTATTTTGTATACGAAAAAACGGGACGATTTCTTCGTCCCGTTTCCATTACTATATTATTTTCTCTTCACAAACATTAACGGTATCAGCACCACAACCCCTGTCAGTACAATCGTTCCACCAGGCTTCAAATTCATATAGTATGACAGAAACAATCCTACTACAGTAAATAATAGTGCGAACAATACCGAATAGATCACCGTCTTCTTATAACTATTGGCAAGCTGCATGGCGCATGCAACCGGAATGACCATAAGGGACGATACCATCAACGCACCAACACTCCGTGCCGCAACTGACACCGTGATCGCTGTAAGCAGCGTGATCACAAAGTTGATCTTCTTCACCGGCACTCCTGCAAGCACCGCACCCGGTTCATCAAATGTAATAAACATCAATTCCTTATAAAGCAGCAGGAATACGGCAACAACAATAATCGTTACAATAATTACCATCACTACCTCTGTATCGGTAATTGCCACAATACTACCAAACAAGAAGGAATTAAACGCTGCTCCATCATCAATGAATCCAGACAACACACTCGCAAGACCAATTCCCACCGACATAATAATAGATATGGATATCTCGGCATACTTCGGCAATGCCTTACGGATTCCCTCAATGCTAAATGCTGCTATCATACAGACAACAACAGCTCCCACGATCGGATTGATACCAAGAATCAGTCCAAGTGCCACACCTGCAAGAGAGGTATGCGACAGGGCATCGCCGATCATCGACAATCGTTTCAATACAACGATCACACCAATTAATGGTATGATAACCGCAAGGAGAATACCCACCAGAAATGCTTTCTGCATAAATGCATACTGAAATATATCAAACATTACTTATTCTCCTCCTTCTTTGCTCCTTTATATGAGGCATCATACGGTGCTTCCTTTTCCACCTCTACCGAATGAATCCTGCCTGCTCCTCCGTGGTTATTGTACCGTTTCGGTTTGGCAATGATCATCTTATCCTTCATCACTTCATCACATAGAACTGATGACTTATCTAAATGTACGCCACCATTTGTCACATGATAGAAACGATTGGTATACTTAGCAACCTGTTCTCTGTTATGTGTTACCATAACGATCGTCATACCATATTCCTTATTGAGCTTATCCAGTAACAGATACAAAGCCTCTCCCGCTTCCTTATCAATTCCAGTAAGCGGCTCATCTAACACCAATAGCTCCGGTTCTCCGACCAGGGCTCTCGCAATCAGGACTCGCTGTTGCTGACCGCCGGACATTTCGGACAACATTCTCGTCCGAAAGTCCTGCATTCCCACCAGTTCCAGCACTTCCTTCACTTTCTGCCTGTGTTCCTTTTTCGGCAAATGAAACATACCGATCTGCTTGTATAATCCCGTCAACACGATCTCTTCCACATTTGCCGGAAAATTACTGACTTCCCGGAATCCGACCTGCGGCACATACCCGATTGCTTTTGTATGCACATTGACCTGACCCTCACTTGGTGTCAGTTGTCCGAGGATCAACCGCATCAATGTACTCTTACCGGCTCCATTCGAACCGATAATTCCAACATACTCCTGTCGTTTCACTGTGAAATTCACATTGGAAAGGATTGCATCTTTGCCATAGCCAAAGCACATATCCTTAACTTCAATCATAATGTCATCCATATCTAACCATTCTTTCTAAAAAAAGACCATCCCACTTCTCGTTCTTCCCGTATCCAAGTGCGATGGTCTCATTTCTATCATTGCAACAAACTTCTTATATGTTCTTACGAACCCTCTTTGCAAGATCTGCCAATTCATCCAGATTTGCCTCTCCCGGCACCCAGCCGACATTAACGGTGTCGCCTGTATATCTTGGAATTAAATGCAGATGAAAATGAAATACCGTCTGACCTGCGATCAATCCATTGTTCTGTACAATGTTCATTCCCTCACAATTGAGTTCCTTCTTAAGACTTCTCGCTACTACCGTTGCCAGAGAGAATAACTTACCACCAGTCTCTGCATCCATATCAAAAATGTCATTATAATGCTGTTTCGGCACGATCAGACAATGTCCCTTGCTTGCCGGATTAATGTCAAAGAACACACGGAAATCGCTGTTCTCATAAATCGTTGTGGATGGAATCTCTCCATTTGCAATCTTACAAAAAATACAATCGTCTTTCTTCATACTCATATCCTCCTAAACTCACTTTAATACCAGTTCTATCACTTTCACCGAAAGTTGTATTCACACTTATACATCTAGTATATCACACCACGTCAAGCAGGTATTATACTGTATAGTCCATTCCGCCTGTACTGCTCTCTACCAGGCCCCCCGCTCCATAGGTAAGTCCCGCATAGACCTTCTCGCTCTGCTGCATGACCGGACCTCCCTGATCCGTCTTGACCAATTCTTCAAAACTTGTGTGATATTGTTCCAATAATGCCGCAAGGCGTTCAAATTCCAACGGCTGCTGCTTGATCTTCGAGTGGATCAATTGTTTATTAATATAAGCAAACACCGAATACACATCCACTGCTACCGGATTCTCCATATTCATAACATTCATAAGTTCTACTTGCACAGACTGTGCTTTTTCAACACACCTTACGAACTCCTCTTTGTCATTTCCATCATATGCCACAATTGCATCCCGAATCCATTGCGTCTCCATCTCTAACATGATCGTTGTCATCTCGGCAATTCCTGCCTGTGCAATTCGCATTTTATATACATTCATCTGTTCTTCTGTCATATAACTCTTCTCCTCTTATCTTGAAACTCCTAATTTCATCATCAACGCCTCTCTTAAAACCTGAGAAACATTGATATGTGCTTTCTCCGCCTCTTGATTCAACCAATTAGGCAATGTGACATTTCTTCTCACTGTCTTATTATCTGCCCTGCGTCTATATTCTGTAAAATCAATATCTACTAAAGAGACACATCCTACGCCATCCTCTGCAAAATTACCCTCATTTATATGAATATCACCGATTGCACTCGGTAACGGAATCTCCTCTCCATTATCCTCAAGACAAATTCCTTTTAATCCAATCGCATCTCTTGCCATCTCAATTGCATCTGCCATTCCAAATCCCTCTGTAAGAATTCCTAAATCAGGCACCTCAATCAGTATCGTGTCTTTCTCATCATTCAGTGATGTAAAAATAACCGGATATACTTCTCTCATCACTTTCAACCTCCATTCATACTACAATATATTCTACAATTTCCACTTTCTTATGATTGCCCTAGCCAATATTTCATTCAATTCCTTATGTCTTGGCACCTGTTCCACATCGGAACCTCTTACATATACATCATGATTCCCCCCATGTCTCTCAAAATGAAATCCCGCCGCCTCCAGTTTCTTAACCAGATCCCTCTGTTTCATCTACACTCCTCCTTTGTATTATATTATACACATTATATGTGTATAGTCAATACATTTTATGTGTATTAAATGTGTATAAAAATATCCTATCCCATATATATTATCAGTATAGGATAGGATTCTTTATACATTCTTATTGCATCCGATATAGTTTCTTCGCATTTGCAAAGGTTGTCTCATATACCGTATCAGCATCTACTCCCTTGATCGCGGCGATTTTCTCTGCCACTTTTGTTAGATACAAGGAACAGTTACGTTTACCCCGGTAAGGCACGGGTGCCAGATATGGTGCATCTGTCTCTAATACGATCCGGTCAAGTGGTGCATAGGAAACCACTTCCTTGAGCTTCTTCCCATTCTTAAATGTTACCACGCCTCCAACACCAATGTAATAACCCATATTCAGATATTCTCTTGCCATCTCTACACCATAGGAAAAGCAATGAATGACACCACCAGTCTGTCCATTATGCTCTACTTTCATGATATCTAATGTATCCTTTGCCGCATCCCGGCTGTGAATAATAACCGGAAGATTCCGCTGTTTCGCTACATCTAACTGGGCAGCAAACCACTTCTTTTGCAGTTCCTTCGTCTCTTCTTCGTAATAATAATCTAATCCAATCTCTCCGATTGCTAAGATCTTGTCCATCTTCGAAAGTTCTTCCAACTCTGCCATATCCGCTTCTGTCAATCCCGCTGCATCCTCCGGATGAACGCCAACCGTTCCATACAGAAAATCGTACTGTTTTACAAACTCCACAATACTTCTGGAATTAGGCATGGAACAACCAACGTTTACAATATATTCCACACCGCCTGCGTGCATTTCCTCTAAAATTGTATTCCTGTCATCATCAAATGCCTTGTCATCATAATGTGCATGTGTCTCAAATATTCTCATATACTGCCATCCTCTTTTTCTGTACTGGTATCTTCTGTCGTTTTCTCTTCTGCTGACGACCGTTCTTTGGTTGTAGCATCCCCGTCGATCACTACCGGTCTGTCTTCCTTTATTCCACCATTATCTACACCTGTCACCGGTTCTCCGGCTTTCCCGGACTCCTCTGCCGCTTCGGCCGTTGCACTTTCTGTCGTCGCAGACTGCGTATCTGCCTTCTGTGTGATCTCAATCGTAATGATCCGGTGAATGC
>JBNMIW010000084.1:0-7538 GCA_050873485.1 Lachnospiraceae bacterium
CCAATATGCCTTACGAACTATATTCTCTGCCTTTTCCAATTCTCCTTTATCCCGGTAATATTCTGCAACATCCGCAAGGTGTTCACAGGAGATTTTTGCCTTAAGCGGACTCTTCCACCGCTCGAGCACTTTCCCATAATATGCCTCCGCCCGGTCATCCTTTCCTGCCTGACGGTATACATCCGCAATATCACAGTATAATGATAATAGCAACTCCTCTTCCTGTATATCCATCCGTTTCCAGAACAAAATTCCTTTACCGGCATACTGACTCGTAATGGCTTTGATCCGGTTCTTGTAATATGCAATGGCTTTGTCATAGTCTCCTTTTTTCACCTGTAATTTGGCGATATCCTCTTTCACGCGCTCTGATTTTGGACGGAACTGAAGCACCCGTTCGTACATTTCAATCGCTTTATCATATTCCTTCAATAGAGAATAACACTCTGCTAAATTCATATATGGCAAAGGTTCCCGATCCGGATCTAATTCAATCGCCTGCAACAACGGTGTCACAGCCTCTTCTACCCGCCGTAATTTCAAAAGTGCACATCCCAAATTATTATAAGCGTAATATGCCTCCTGATTACGATCAATTGCTTTCTTGCAACTATCGACCGCCCCCTCTAACTCATACAGATCAATCTGAAGATTCCCCTTTTCCAAATAGGCATCTGCGGAATCTGTCAGCTCGATCATACGATCCGCATATTCAATTCCTTTTCTGCATAAATCCAGATCTCTGTTACGATTACTTGTATAACTGTATACATACATCAGTCTTCGAATGGCCGGAACATAATCCGCTGTTTTCTCTAATATCTCATTATAGACTTTAATCGCCTTATCCGGCTGATCTAATGTCTCATGGCAGGCACCTAATTTCATCTTTCTTGACAGATCATCCGGCTGTTCTTTTGCTAATTGTTTTGCAATCCGAAGTGCTTCTTTTCCCTCATTTTCACGCAGACACAGATCGACCTTGAACAATCGCATCGTATCTGAATCCGGGTGTTCCTCCAGATATGCATTTACGATACCAAATGTCTGTTTCACCTCATCAAGATCCCAATGTAAGACTGCATATTCTCTCTCTAATTCTGCAAGATCTTCTATATCTGTCTCTTTTTCATGTCCGGCTACTTTTTTTCTCAAATCCTCAATCTGTTTCAATGCTTTTTGAACATTATCCTTGGAAAATTCCTTGTAATGTATGCAACGAATCCGGTATAACTCCAGACTGTCGCTTTCTAACCCGGCATCCTTTGCCGCCTGAATAACGTTCTCCACATCATCATACTGGTCAAAATTATAAAAGACATCTGCTGCCAATATATACGGCGGCACATATTCCGGATAAATATCTAAGCACATAAAGTAATCATCAATTACTTCTTTTGCGTTTCGCAGTTCATAATT
This sequence comes from Lachnospiraceae bacterium, assembly GCA_050873485.1. Lineage (GTDB taxonomy): Bacteria > Bacillota > Clostridia > Lachnospirales > Lachnospiraceae > CAG-590. The sequence goes on from JBNMIW010000084.1 coordinate 1,420, forward strand.
TGCTTTCTGACGATGTACATATGCAGGGAAAAATCCACGATCCTTCTCAATGATCCGGTCACACATCTGCACACATTCCGGATATTTTTGGGCATCCAGATAGAATCGTGCCATCTGCTCCATGTAAGACAGGCAGACCAATGTATTCTCTTCTTCCTCTATTGCCATACCGATATAACGTATGGTATCTTCATATGCTTCTTCCTTCTTCTCATTGTCCGGTTTGAAATTCACTTCCCATATGCACACACCAATCGAAAAATGAGCCAGTGATAAACGGTTCTTCCGTTTCCGCATCTCTTCTGATCCGTCATCTACCGAATTTTCAATAATGGAAAGCCATTTTTTCGCATAAGGATATGCTTTGTCATAATTCTCATTTGCAAGATACAATCGGCAACGAAGGTTGACATAATCATAGTCCTCCCCGTCCTCGATTCCATCCATTAATGCAATGCCTTTTTCAAATTCTTTTTGCTGATAATAACACCAGCCAAGTTTGATCGTAACATCACGATCCGCTTTCTTTGCCAGTTGTTCGGTATATTTTTTCACTAGTATATCATTTATCTTATCTAAAAGAATCAAGCAGTCCGTATCCTGCACGCGATCTTCCAGTACTGCCTCCACCTGTTCTTTTGCATCTTCCAAATGTCCTTCTAAAAATGTACATTCCGCAAGTCCTAACTTTGCTCCATAATCTTGCGGATTCTTTTCCAGTAAGGCCTCATATACATCCCGTGCCTGTGTTACTTTATGATTCTTAACCAATGCCCACGCATACGTTCTCTCAATATAAATGTTATCTGAATACTCAAAATCCAGATCTTCCATCACAGACAGTGCCTTCCCGTACAATTCAGCCTGTTTCTGTTCCACTTGTTCTGTATCTGCGTGTTCTTCCTGCTCCAGATGCTCTGCTTTCATAATGTAGTAACGTGCTTTTTCCACATCTGTATATGGATGTGTAATCTCATAAGAAGATAATTCCGAAAGCAGTTTGGAAACCCGTTCCAAATCTCCTTCTTCTTCGGCAGATTTGGTCTCATATAACTTGTTAATATAGTCATCTGCCTTTGCACTTGTCTTACCATCAAATAATTCAAAATCAATAAATGTCGGAGAACCGATCTGCCATTTCATGTAATCTAAGAAATTCTCGGCAAAACGCTCCTTCAGTTGTTCCATATTGTCAAGGTATCCAAACCGTTTGTCTATGGCGATCCATATTGTCTGTGGCAGATAGGAATGTCCCATAATGTATACCAGCAGTTTCTCGCCCGCTTCTAACTCGGTATCCAGATCATCACACACCGGATCATGCAACAGTTCGTTCCACTTGTCCACATCTTTTCGTGTTCTGACATCCTCATAAAGTACATCGATCCGATCAATCCACCGATCAATCTCATTTTTATTCTTCTGAATCGGAATCTCTCCCGTTTCTTCTCCGTTGTCTTCTGCGTCCTCATCCCGTCTTGCAAATGCTAATGCATCCTCATATGCCCGGCGAAGCTCCTTAAATCCTTCCTGATCATCTTCCGGATTTACAAAATGAAGTCTGGCATGATATGCCTCTTTGATCACTTCCTCGTCTTTCGTTGGTTCGATACCTAATATTTCCCAGTACATATTATCCTCCCATATCTCCTGCCATTTATCGCACATATGTTAAATTGTATCATAAAGTCCGAGTATTCTCAACTTTCCTGAAAATAGACTTGATTTTTCAAATAAAATCTACTATCCTTAATGGGAAAATATTGCTTATGGCAAATAATCAGAATGTGAGGTATGTTAGAATGAGTGCAAATGAATTAAAGCCTATCAAAGAAGGCAAAGTACGTGAGATTTACGACAATGGTGACAGTTTGATCATGGTTGCTACTGATCGTATCAGTTGTTTTGATGTTATCCTGAAAAACATTATCAGCAAAAAGGGAACCGTTCTTACCCAGATGTCCAAATTCTGGTTTGATATGACCTCTGATATTCTTCCAAATCACATGATTTCAGCAGATGTAAAAGATATGCCTGAATTCTTCCAGCAGCCTAAGTTTGATGGTAACAGTATGATGTGCCGCAAATTACACATGCTGCCTGTAGAATGTATCGTTCGTGGTTATATTACAGGAAGTGGCTGGGCAAGTTATCAAAAGAACGGCACAGTCTGTGGAATTACTCTTCCGGAAGGATTAAAAGAATCTGATAAATTGCCAGAGCCAATCTACACTCCTTCTACCAAGGCAGAGATTGGAGACCATGACGAGAACATTTCTTTCGAGCAGAGCGTAGAACATTTAGAGAAGGAATTTCCTGGTAAAGGATTAGAATATGCAACCAAATTGAGAGATTATACAATTGCACTTTACAAAAAATGTGCAGATTATGCACTTACAAAGGGCATCATCATCGCAGATACCAAATTCGAGTTTGGCTTAGATGAAGATGGAAACATTGTATTAGGTGATGAAATGCTGACACCGGACAGCTCCCGTTTCTGGCCTGCACAGGGCTATGAACCAGGACATGGTCAGCCATCCTTCGACAAGCAGTTTGCCCGTGACTGGTTAAAAGCAAACGAAGGCAAACACGATTGGGAACTTCCTGCTGATGTAGCACAGAAGACAATTGAGAAATATCTGGAAGCTTACGAAATGATTACAGGAGAAAAGCTCGAAGCATAATTCTCCTCTACACAAAAAATACCACAGATCAGATGTATCATTTGATCTGTGGTATTTTTATTTACATTCAAAATGAATAGAGTCTATTCTATTGGAATCTCTCGATCACTTCTGCATTCGCTTTCATTGCAGATTCTTCCATCTGCTTACGTTCTGCCAACAACTTGTTTCTAATCTCCTCATGTTGCACACCTATGATCTGCAATGCAAGGTATGCGGCATTCTTGCTTCCGTTGATTGCTACTGTTGCAACCGGAATTCCGGACGGCATCTGCACAATTGACATCAATGCATCCATTCCATCTAATACAGAACCGGAAAGCGGTACTCCAATAACCGGAAGTACAGTCTGGGATGCTACTACACCCGGAAGAGCTGCTGCCATGCCTGCCGCAGTAATAATAACTTCTGTTCCATTTCCATTACATTCTTCAATAAATTCAGAAAGTCCTAAATGTGCACGGTGTGCAGACAAACATCTGACATTTACCTCTACTCCATACTCTTTTAAAATTCCAACTGCCGGCTCCACTTTACTTAGATCGCTGGTAGAACCCATGATAATTGCAACCTTCATCTTATCTCATCCTCCATGTATTCATTTGACTTCATTGTCTACGCATAATATTTATTCCAATGTTCGATATTGGTCTTATTGCAAAAAATAATAACACAGAATAAAAAGTATGTCTATTCCAATATGTCTTTTTTCTGAATTATTTTATAGCCCACTCCCATTAAAATAAAAATACAAACGGCAAGATAGATGATACCAAATGAAACTTGCAACGGTACATAATCCTTATACATACTTTCTGTAAAATACCGGCTTACCATAGCATATCCATGCACTAAAAAACGATTTGAATAGTACGTTGACACAACTAATATACCCGATATTATAACAAGCGATGGGATACTTCCAATTCTGATCGACACAATGATCTGAAACAGGGATTGTGCAGTCCCGACTAAAACAGGCAGTAACAACGTCATACATAACAATTGCGCCACTGAGGTCTGCGCAACCTCCATTCCATAATAGCTTTCTAACAACATCTCATGTTTCATGGTACGGACATCTCCGATCAGGATCCAGGAAAATGTCAGATTCACACCCCATATCAGTCCAAAATATACCAAATTGACTACAATACACCAGATACACTTTGACAGCCACCAGATTACACGTTGTCCGCTCTTTGTCATCAACTGGATTCCCATTCCCTGCATATCCTCTGTCACATAACCCCCAATACAATATGCAAGCAGAAGGTATTCCAGAATCCAAGAAAATGGAACCCGGAATGAATCCAAAATCGTCGGATCATAATGATACGGATACCTTCCCCATAACGCATTGATTCCATACTCTAACGGGGAAAGACCTTCCTGGTACATCTTCGTAAAATATTCCATAGAATTCTGAAAAAATGCACACACAACAACCTCTGCTAAAATGACTAAAAGATAACGTTTCCAGAAACGCAAAAGTCCTTCTTCTATATCATAGTTCAGAAAACGTAACCATTTCATATATTTTCCCCTTCCCTGATGTGTCCCTCTGACATATAGATTACGGTATCTGCCATATAATCCATCTCTTCCTTGTCGTGACATGCAATAATGATAATCCGGTTCTCATCTATCAGATTCCGGATGGTATCCCGTATCTGTTCTACACCATCTGCATCAATCGCATTGATCGGTTCATCCAACAAAATGACATCGGGTTCTCCCATGATGGCAGCCGCAATACCCAATCTCTGCCGCATGCCAAGGGAATATTTGTAATACTTTCTGCGATCATCTGGAAGCAGTCCGACCTGTTCTAACACTTCCCATATCGCATCGTCTGAGATTCCACCCTGTATCTTTGCCAATAATCTTAAATTCTCAAAGCCTGTATAATCCCGCAGGAACACCGGGTTTTCAATCAATAATCCCATGCTTTTGGGGAAAGACCGATCTTTTCCGAGTACCTCTCCATCGATTATAACCGATCCACTCGTCGGATAGATCAGCCCGGCAATAGAACGCATCAGCATGGTTTTCCCACAGCCATTCTTTCCGCTTAATCCATAGATACAACCCCCCTGAAATGAATAGGTAATATCATCTAAAACAGTAACCCCTTTTATTCTCTTTGTTAAATGTTCTATCTGTATCTGCATAGCTATCTCCTCTATTCTGTGATATCCCGCCGGTGATTACTTAGCCAGTACACTGCTACAATAACAATCAGCAGCAGGATGGTTATAAGTGATAAAACTGCTAACTGATCCGTTCCACAATCCTGTGCCGGATCAATGTGTATCATCACATTATACAGGTTCCAGTCCGGAACCATGCTTGTCAATCCAAACCAGCAGGTACAATATACAACCATCGGAAACAATACGGCTGCAAACCGATTTGAAAACCATCTGGCACCCGCCAATGTCATACAGGCAAAAATTCCCCCATACACAAAGTCCACCGCGGTATAACACAGCGCATATAATACAGGAGCTTCATAATAAAGTCCTGACCAGATATCCCGGTTTGCAACCATTGCCTGTCGCGATAACGGTTCCACTCCGACCGCCGGCAGATAACATGACGTTGCAACCAGACTGATGAGTAAAGGAATCGTTACTGCAAGTCCACCACTGATAAAGACGACTCCGAACTTGGCATTCTGGTAATTTCTTCTTCCACAACGCACCAACATCTGTCCTGCATATCCCGACTGCCATTCATTATAATAAGACAATGCATAGGTCATGGAGGCCAACAATGGAAAGATAAGAAAATACAACTGATTATAGGGAGAATAGACCTCGCATCCGAGCCATCCTTCTAACAGCCCCATCTCAAACCAGCTTCCATATCCATCATCCATTTCCGACAATGTGACTACACGCTTGTATTCCGATTCATTCACTGTATATGTATTACGATACACCCATATCATCTGTAATACTGCAATCAGAATTCCGATTGCAACTGCAACGCGGAACCCCTTTGACCGTAATGCTTTCTTTACTTCTACTTTCCAAACTTCTTTTGATATTCTATTGTTCCGCATCCAACTCCATCCTCTCTACCTCTGTAATCTTCATCTCATTGCGAACCGGATACGAACTAAAAATCAAGGTATACGACATCTTTCCCTCTACCACCTGCTGCCATTGTTTCCGGGTAAGATTCTCCTGATATATCACATAGGGAATGACCACGGTATCTCCGGAATGAAAATCGCCATTGACCATTTTCGGATTCAAGGTCTGAAACCAGAACGGATCAATCTCCTGACAATCATACGCACACTGAATGGGGATATTCGGATCAAATATATTCTTCTTTTTCTTACGCCAGAGCTGAAATTTCACCTCGATTACCCTGCATCGTTCCATCTCTTCCGCATCCATATATTGCTGTAGGTCAGGA
>JBNMIW010000085.1:0-7512 GCA_050873485.1 Lachnospiraceae bacterium
GTATGCCAATACGGTTGCACATGAGATATTTCCCGAATTAGCAGATGATCGGTCTGCAGAAGATATTGTATCTGAGATATTCAACCGGGAGAGTGAATCCGTATATAACTGCAAGAACAAGAATTATGAAATACGAATTTCACCGCTATTAGAAGAAACTTCTGTAAAAGGATATATTGCATGGATCTTTGATATGACATTTATTAATCGTTATACAGATGAGATGATTGCATTGAAACAGGATGCCGATCGTGCAAACCATGCCAAATCTGTTTTTTTAGCAAACATGAGCCATGAGATCCGGACACCAATGAATGCGATTATGGGATTTTCTTCCCTCGCCTTGCAAAATGACAACCTGCCGGAGATCAAAGAACAAATAGGATATATTAATCGTTCTGCACAATCTTTGCTTAATATTGTAAATGAGATATTAGATATTTCCAAAATTGAATCCGGTAAAGTAGAGTTATCAATACATGAGTATTCCACAACATCCTTATTTGCGGATATGATTTCTATGGCAAAAACACAGATTCGGTCAGAAGATGTTGCATTTATTTATGATATTCCGGAGAATTTTCCATCAAAACTTTCCGGTGATGTAACTAAGATCCGGGAGGTATTGACCAATCTTTTGAATAATGCTATCAAATATACCAAAAAAGGACAAATCTATTTTCAGGTTAAGCTTATGGAACAACATGGCGATCGTGTTAAGATACGTTTTAAGATATCTGATACCGGAGTGGGGATCCGAAAGGAAGATCAGGAGCGGATATTTGGTATGTTTGTAAGGAGTAATACCCGTGAGAATCTTGGAATAGAAGGTTCCGGTCTTGGGCTGTCAATTGTAAAAGGATATGTTGATCTTATGGGTGGCAGTCTGGTATGCGATAGTGATTATGGAAAGGGTACCTCTTTTGAGGTTATAATTGAGCAATGCATGCTGCATTCTGATCCAATCGGTCATATAGAATGCGCACTTGCTAAGGATGAACACAATGTTTACTTAACCTGTCCGCAATATCAGGTATTGGTTGTAGATGATAATGATATGAATTTATTGGTTACAAGGCAGATTTTAGAAAAATATCACCTGAAGGTTGACACTGCCTCAAATGGTGCAAATGCTTTGCAATCTGTTAAGAACAAGCATTATGATATTATTTTTTTAGATCATATGATGCCGGATATGGATGGCGTAGAAGTATTGCACCGTATGAAGAGAATGCCCGGCGTATTGGTTCATACCGTAATGGTTGCCTTAACTGCTAATGCCATAGATGGCGTAAGGGAAGAATTGATTGCAAACGGATTTGATTATTATTTGAGTAAACCATTGATCAAAGACGCACTAGAAGAAGTATTGCAGCAGATCATACAATCCGGACGAATATCCTGCGACACACAAGTCATTGATAACGAAGCAACTGACAAAGAGCATGCCGGCTCAATACCGATAGATGATCTTCAAAGAGAACTTACACAATACCGGATTGATATCAATACCGGTCTCGGATACTGTAACGGCGATACAACTATATATTATGAGATCCTCAATTTAGCAGTCGAGACATATCCAGAAAAAAGACAGAAATTACAGGAACATTACGATAATAAGCGATACTCTGATTATATGATTGAGGTTCACGGTCTGAAAAGTTCAATGATGATCCTTGGTGCAACAGATCTGGCTGCTATTGCAGAGAGACAGGAGCGTTCATTAAACGACGGCGATACCGGTTATCTGAACGAAACTTACACTTGCTTACAGGAGCAATATACCACTATGGTACATGGCATTTATCATGTTCTTGATTCGCATGGAATATTGAGACCGGATCTTAGAAATGCCCCAATATTGGAAACTGAATAAAATTACATTTGATGGGTCATACTTTTCCTATACATTTCAGTTGGAGGAAAATATGAAAAGAAACATTATATTTGCTATATTCGCGATTGCAATAGGACTGTTATCTGTATCATTTACCTTTGCATATCAATATTTTTATCCGGATCGATATATCCGTACTGCAGATGGCAGTTATCAGAATATAGCGACCGCCCAATCAAAGACACCTTTTCCTATTACAAAAGATACTGCTTTTGTGATGGAATACTACGATCGGGACACTGATCGTCTCTTAACGGAAGAAATAGATGGTATTCCGGCATTACTCGGATGTGACAAAGAGGGGGTACAACGCTATTTAGCAGATTATATGAAACATATTCCCAAAGAGGAACAGGAAAAAGGGTTAATATCCTATACCTTAACTTCTTATCAGGGAAACACTCTGTATTTCCGAAAGACATACGATCAGCCTGTTTATAATGGATATTATGCCAAATCCTTTAACGGATATGTCGTAATATTGAATGGAGATGAGAAAACGGTATATGAATATACACAGATTCCGATCCATGTACTCCCGGAAGACATCAAATCGGCTGTCATGTCGGGTTATTACTTAGAAAATGAAACTGATTTATATAACTTTTTAGAAAATTATTCAAGCTAAAGGAGTTTGAAGCTTAATATGAAATACGATATGATCATTATAGGTGCAGGAGCTGCCGGTTTATGTGCAGCCTATACGGTCGCAGTAAACAAACCACATATGCACATACTGGTTCTGGAAAAAGAAGCTGTTTGCGGACGTAAATTGAGTGCCTCCGGCAACGGTAAATGCAATGTAACAAATTCTGCATTTCAGTCTTCGTGCTATCATTCTTCCAATCATACATTTATAGAACAATGGGTAAATGCCCATAATGTGTCGGAAGTAACTGATTTCTTGTACACAATGGGAATTCCGACCTATTCCAGAAACGGATATTACTATCCGGTATCGAATCAGGCCAAACAGGTAACCAGCCATATATATCAAAGATGTTTAGACATGGGGATTGACTTTTTGTTTCAAACAGAGGTTATTTCTATTAAAAAAAATATCCATTCAAAAGAAACAGTATATGATATTACGGATTCCGGACATAATATATATCATAGCAGTATCGTATTTCTTGCAACCGGAGGTGCAGCTGCTTCAAAACTTGGTGGCAGTCGATCGGGTTATCAATTAGCCAAGATGCTATCGCATACGATTATTCCGGTTCATGCGGTCTTAAGTCCGATCTATATGAATGACCCGGATTTAAAATATGCCAAAGGTGTAAGAATAGATGGTACGGTTACGTTGCAACAGAACAAGGAACATAGTTGGCGGGAAAGCGGTCAGATTCAATTCAATGAAACAAATATATCCGGCATTGTAATAATGAATCTGTCTTGTCACCTTCCTTATTTTACAGAATCAGAATGTCTCAATGCATTACATATTGATTGTTTACCTGCATGGTCATGGAATGAACTGCATGATTATCTCCTGCAACAAACATGCTCTACACCGCAGGAGAGTATCCGTTCTATGTTACAGGGAATATTTCCGAATGGCTTTGTAACTTATTTATTAAAGCGACTTCGGATTCAGGACCATATACTTGTATCAGATATTACGGAAAAACAGTGGAACCGGATTGTTTCTAATTGCAAGAAAATGATGTTTACGCCAATTTTGAAAGAAGATTTTGATAAAGCACAGGTTACAGCCGGAGGAGTGGCGGTAGATGAAGTTGATATAAATACCTTTGAATCCAAGAAACAAAAGGGCATTTATATTGCAGGAGAATTATTAGATGTAAATGGTATTTGCGGTGGTTATAATCTGACATTTGCCATGTTATCAGGAATACAGGCTGCCAGAAGTATTATTGATAAGAAAACAATCGGAGGTTCGTATGATTGAGATCAGGGGAATAAAAGTATCAGTTGAAAATGACAAAACAGAATTAGAAAAACAAATTGCCAAAAAACTTCACCGAAAAGATGTGCCGGCCTATCAGATCTTAAAACGCTCCATTGATGCGAGAAAGAAACCGGATATCTATTATGTCTATCAGGTAGGTGTGGAATTGCCGAATGAAAAGAAACTTGTCCAGAAACTTAACGATAAAAATATTATGTTAAGTAATAAGGCTGTATATTCATTTCCGCAAACAGGATCTACCAAAATGCAGCATCATCCTCTTGTCGTCGGTTCCGGTCCCGCCGGGTTATTTTGTGCATTATTATTAGCAAGGGCAGGATTTTCTCCAATCGTTGTGGAACGGGGACTTTGTGTAGAAGACAGAACACAGGAAGTTGAGACATTCTGGAATACCGGCAATCTCAATCCGGAATGTAATGTGCAATTCGGAGAAGGCGGAGCCGGAACCTTTAGTGACGGCAAGCTGAATACACAGGTCAAAGATAAATACGGAAGAATCCGGTTTGTATTAGAGGAATTTGTAAAGCATGGTGCACCGGAATCTATCCTATATGATAACAAGCCACATGTAGGAACCGATCATCTGGTTCATATCGTAAAAGGAATCCGGACAGAGATCGAAGAGTTGGGTGGATTATTTCTATTTGATACAAAGGCTGTAGACATTCGTTACGAAAACAATACAATATGTGCAGTCAAATTACTACATAAGGACATCGAGACATGGGTAGAGACGAATCATGTTATATTTGCAATCGGACATTCTGCAAGAGACACCTTTTCGATGTTATACCGGCATGATCTTTCAATGCGTTCTAAGGATTTTGCGATTGGTGTACGCGTAGAACACCCGGCCTCCTGGATACAAACTGCAATGTATGGACAGGGAAAAGCTGCGGATCTGTTACCGGCTGCACCATACAAATTAACTTACCAGACACCAAACGGAAGAGGCGTATATTCTTTTTGCATGTGTCCGGGCGGATATGTTGTGAATGCTTCCTCTGAGCCGGGGCATACGGCAGTCAATGGCATGAGTTATAGCGGACGGGATAGTGCCAATTCCAATTCAGCCATTATTGTAACGGTGCGTCGTGAGGACTATGGAAGCGATTCTGCACTTTCCGGTATTACATTTCAACGGGAATTAGAAGAAAATGTTTACAAACAGGGAAATGGCAATGTGTTAGTACAACGATTTGGAGATTTTGAAAAGAAACAGCCTTCCGAAGCGGTTGGACGAATCGCACCACAGATCAAAGGAACTTATACTTGTGGTAATGTAGCATCCTGTTTGCCATCTTTTGTAACGGATGCTATAATAGAGGGCATGCATCATTTTGAACGGGAGATCCCAGGATTTTCAGATGAAGATGTAATTGTTTCCGGTGTGGAAAGTCGTACTTCCTCCCCGGTCAGGATCGAACGCTCTGACAGTTTCGAAGCCAATATCCAGGGAATCTATCCTTGTGGGGAAGGAGCAGGCTATGCCGGTGGAATTATGTCTGCTGCCATGGATGGAATGAAAGTGGCGGAAGCGATTATCTGTAAGTATTTCAGATAATGTATAACAAACTCAAAGATAGGAATAGGAGATAGGAATTCTATGGACGATACAAAAATTGCACGAATCAATGCGTTATATCACAAAGCAAAAGCAGAAGGGCTTACAGATGAAGAGAAAGTAGAACAACAGATCCTGCGACAGGAATATATTGATTCCATCAGAAAGAATATCCGGAGTCAGTTAGATAATACGAGTATTCAGAATCCGGACGGAACGATCACACCTCTTAAGATTGTCCGGGAGCGCAATATCAATGGAAAATAAACAGGAAAAACAATTGTTAAGAAAACAAATGCGGGAAAAAAGAGCACAATTATCGAAAGAAGAATGTGACGAACGTTCCGGACAGATTTCCGAACAATTATTTCAATCCGCATTTTATAAAGAATATAACCATATCTGCATCTATCAGGCTTTCCGTAATGAAGTATCCTGTGATGCTATCTGCAAGCAGGCGTGGAAGGATCAGAAGAGAGTATATGTGCCTGTTACGGATGAACAGACAAAGACAATGGAATTTTATGAGATCACTCCATATACCGCATGGAAAAAAGGTGCATATGGAATTTTAGAACCGGCGACAATCTCTTCGGACTATGTATTGACAAATACCGCCCTGATATTGATGCCCGGACTTTTATTTGATACACAACGACACCGGCTTGGATATGGCGGTGGCTATTATGACAAATATTTATCGGCACACACTGAACATAAAACAGCAGCACTTTGTTATGATTTTCAGGTGATCGACGATACGCTGCCTTACGAGGAACATGACCGGTTGCCGGATTATCTGATCACAGAACATCACATTTATGAATGAAAGGGGAATGAATCATGGAATTAACAACAATGGGACAACTTGCAAAGGACGCTTCGCGGACACTCAACAAATTATCAAAGCCAATCAAGAATGCATGTCTTCTTACAGTAGCACGCAATCTGATCGACCATACCGATATGATCTTAGAGGCAAACGAAAAGGATATTGCGAACGGAAAGGCAAACCAGATGCCGGATTCTTTGTTGGATCGACTGCGCTTAACACCGGAACGAATTGAAGGGATTGCAGAAGGTGTACGCCAGGTCGCTATGTTAGAAGACCCGATTGGAGAAGTGTTATCCATGAAAGAACGCCCGAACGGACTATTGATCGGTAAGAAACGTGTACCGTTAGGTGTAATCGGTATCATTTACGAATCTCGTCCAAACGTTACGGTAGATGCCTTTTCTCTGTGTTTCAAGACAAGCAATGCTGTAATATTAAGAGGAGGTTCCGATGCCATTCATTCAAATATCGCACTGGTTGCCATTATCAAAGAATCATTAGAGGAGATGCATGTAACATCGGATGCGATCTTTTTATTAGAGGACACCAGCCGGGAAACTGCCACAAAACTGATGCGTTTGAACGAATATATCGATGTATTGATTCCTCGCGGCGGTGCCGGACTGATTCGTTCCGTCGTTCAGAATGCAACCGTACCGGTTATCGAAACCGGAACCGGAAACTGTCATGTATATATTGATGCGTCTGCCGACCCTGCAATGGCTGTTAACATCGTGAAAAATGCCAAATTACAGCGGCTTGGCGTATGCAATGCCTGTGAATCCCTTGTTGTACATAAGGACATTGCAGATACGGTTATGCCTATGCTGATCGCCATGTTGAAGGAGAATCAATGCGAGATTCGCGGGGATGAACAGATACAGCAATACGACCAACAGGTTGTTCCTGCGACAGAAACCGATTATGCAACAGAATATCTGGATAAGATCATTTCAGCAAAGGTGGTCAATTCAATCGATGAAGCAATTGAACATATTAACCGGAATTCAACCGGACATTCGGAAGCGATCGTTACCAAAGATTATGAAAATGCACAGCGTTTCCTCAATGAAATTGATTCTGCGGCAGTATATGTCAATGCATCAACCCGCTTTACAGATGGATTTGAGTTTGGATTTGGTGCAGAGATTGGAATCAGCACCCAGAAATTGCATGCAAGAGGCCCGATGGGATTAGAGGCACTTACAACAACGAAGTATATTATATATGGCAACGGACAGGTCAGACTATAAGGAGCATTCATTATGAAAAATGTA
>JBNMIW010000086.1:0-7484 GCA_050873485.1 Lachnospiraceae bacterium
CCGTATCATCCGTGGAAAATTCCATCGTTTGTGCCAGATAAGCGATGCTTGCCTGATTTCTCTTTATAATATTGCCGCTGTCGACCTGGGAGATTCCGGCAATCATCTTTAAAAATGTACTCTTTCCGCAGCCATTAACACCGATCACACCCAATTTGTCCCCTTCATTTATTCCAAGACAAACCTGATCCAATAATACCTTATCGCCATATACTTTTGATACATTTTCCACATTTAATACGTTCATATATCCTCCTGTCGACGCACATACGCTTTTATATGAATGCCATCCTCTTTGTATTCTTCCTCTAATAACTGCCCATATTTACGAATATTTGCTAACCGTGCCGTATCTTTATATGGTACAACCTTTTCAACATAAACCTGATGACTTCGAACCACATATTCGATCGCGTCAAACAAATGCTCAAATCCAATCTCCTGTTTTGCAGAGAGCATAACGGTTGCCTCCGCCTTTAAGTCTTTGAGAATCGGCTTATCCTCTAACCGGTCAATCTTATTAAATACCGTAATAATGGGCTTATCTCCTATCTCTAACTGTCGCAGTGTCTCATATACCGCAAACATCTGGCGATCCATCTCCGGATTGGACGCATCCACTACATGTAAGATCAGATCACTGTATTTTGCCTCCTCTAGAGTAGAACGAAATGCCTGAATCAAATGGTGTGGCAGTTTGGAAATGAAACCAACCGTATCTGTCAGCAGAATTGTCTGTCCATTTGGCATTTTCAATGTTCTTGTTGTAGGATCAAGTGTGGCAAATAATTTATCTTCTTCTAATACATCCGCCTTCGTCAAATGATTCAGCAGCGTAGATTTCCCTGCATTGGTATATCCAACAATACATACAACCGGATAACTTCCTTCACTCCGCTGTTTGCGCTGCGTGGCACGATGTTGTTTTACCTGTTCTAAATCTCTTTTTAATTTGGATATCTGTTCGCGGATCAAACGACGATCCATCTCTAATTTCTTTTCACCCGGTCCTCTTGTTCCAATTCCGCCTCCTAATCTTGAAAGCGATGGTCGAAGTCCTACCAACATAGTGGCATTATACTTCAACTGTGCCAATTCGACCTGTATCTTTCCTTCTCTGGTATTAGCTCTTGCCGCAAAGATATCCAATATGATCATTGTCCGATCCATAATCTTACTGTCTAGGATCTGCGAAAGATTCTTCATCTGAACCGGTGTAAGTTCTGTATCGCAAACAATGCCTGTAGCATGATATGCCACAAGCATTGTGCGTAGTTCTTCTAATTTGCCCGCTCCAAGATAAGTCACCGGATTCGGAGCCTCCAGATTCTGCGTAAGGGTTCCCACGCATACTGCACCCGCAGTCTTCGTAAGCTCTTCTAATTCTTTCAATGATTCCTCATCTTGAAATCTGCCTTTTTCATATACAGAAACAAGAATTACCTTTTCCTGCTCTGTCCCATTCTCATAAAATCTGGTCACAAAATACCTCCGTTATTCCTGCTTTGATTCTGTTTGTCTGGTATATAATATATCATACTCATTTTTGCCATCTACATCTGTTGGATAAGCCTCCACAAATGCTTTCGCCTTGTCATAAGCCGTATTATAATCTTTCAGTTTCTCATAATATACGATCTCATCAAATAATACTTCCTTTATATTGGACTGATCTTCTAATTGTTTGCCCGCCTCTATATAAGAAAGTGCCTCATCCATCTTATCTTCGTCTAATGCAATTGCCGCATACTGTGCATACATAAAACTGTTCATGGCATTCTTCTGTAAGAATACATCATAATAGATCTGCATGTTCTCCAGATCTCCGGTCTGTCCGTAACAACTTCCAACATATAACACCAGATCACTATATCCATCCTCATATGCCTGCAACAGAATCGGAAGTGCCTGTCTGTAATCTTTCCATTCATATAACTGCAAACCATATGCCACATTTGCCAGATAATCTAACTGTTTATCTTTTTTATCAGACCATAACCGGATCTTACTGTATTCATGACATGCCAATCCGTATTCACCCATATTGACATAACAGTCCGCCAGATAAAATCGTACATCATTATCAAATGATTCCAACAACGGAAGTCCCGGCTTCAACGCCTCCTTAAATAAATCTACTGCTGCCGTATAATCTTTCTTTTCGTATAAAGACAATGCCTTGTTCCTCATACTGTATTTGATTCCAAAAGAAACCCCATACGCTATCACCACCAAAAGAATTACCATGACAAATAGCTTAACTACACCCTTCAATGTGAGTGGTTTCTTCTTTTTTTTACGTTTTACCGGACGATATTCCGGCATTTCATATATTCCAAACTGATCGTGTCTGTTTCTACGTCTCTTTCTTCTCATCTTATATCTGCCTTTCCCATAGCCGCTGACGCAGCCAACAGACTCATTGTACCACACAACCGTTATTTATACAAATATTAAGACCGGTTATCTCCTTGTTTTCCATCTCTTTATTGTTGGATCTCACTATTCACTTCCTGTGTAATACGTTCCCCACCTTCTGTCTGCCATTGTGTGACAAACTTGTCAAATACGGAAATATCCGATTCCCCTGTGACAATTTTCAAAAATGTCTCCTGTTCGAGATTCTTCAGTTTCCACCATTCATTCTGCATTGATTGCGTCTCCGGAAAATATACGGTCGGTATCTGATCGATCTTTGCTTTCCGAATCAATCCCGGTGCAACAATACGAGAAGTATATGCCGCCCAATCCTCTGCACTCGCATTCTCTTCATTTTCCAGATAGGATTTACACGACTGAAAATATGCAACCTCTAACAGTTCCATATCCTGTTCCGTCCGTTTTCCCTTCAACGCTTCCTCTAAATCGGAATAGCAGCGATCCAATGCATCATAATAATCAATATTAATACTTAACGGTCTTGCCGTCATATCTACATTCATCTGATAATATTTCGATATCTCTTCTGCATCCGGATCTTCATATCTCAGATAATCATACATCACATCTAATATCTTTATGGCAAGCTCCGGATGTTCATATCCCTTTCGTACAACAACATATTTGTAGCTTAGATTTCTCTTGCAGTAACTTACACTTCCATCCTCCGAAGTAGAAATGATATACGGCTGCCACTGTGCATTTTCATCCGCTGCCGTTGCACTCATCAACGGATTATTCGGCGCCCACCACGGTCCGAAAAATGCCCCGCATTTCCCCTCCGTAATCAGGTCGATCACATTAGAGGTCGTCCGAACCAAAAATTGCTGATCAATGATTCCTTTATTATACCAGTCATTTAATTTCACTAATGCGTCTTTTACTTCCGGTTCCACCGATCCATAACTTACCGTACCATCTTCATGCGCTAACCATTGTCTTGGGTAAGCATTGAAACAGGCAAATAATACATCCATCTGATATTCATAACTGTATCCGCTTTCCCCTACCAGATTCGTGTCACATGCAATTCCTACGGTATTTCCCGCTCCGTTTTTCCCGGGATCCTGTTCAATGAATTGTGTAATGATATATTCCACATCATCTATATTCTCCGGTGCATCCAGATTTAACGCATCCATCCAGTCTTTCCTTATCCATAACAGCAATGGACCATCCTCAATATTCGTTTCCGGAATCGCCAGCATTTTATCATCCTTTGTCACATTCTTAAAGAAATCTTCCCCATAACTGTTGTAAATATCCTTAATCCGCTCACTTGCACACTGCTCATATGCTTGTGACAGATCCTCGATCATGTCAAGATCTGCTAACCGTTTCACGTCCTCAATTGTACTGACTACCATAATATCCGGTATTTCATTCGTCTCGATCGCCATCGACACAATATCGTCATATTCATTGTCTGCTGCCTCAAACACATCCTCGTTTTGTACATTCAGCATATTCTTTAAATATCTTGTATACGCATTATCTTCATATGTGTCACCCGCAGGCATATTTGAATTGTTGCCACCTGTCATTTTACCGAGTGTATATGTTACCGACTCCGGATATTTTCCGTATGGCGTTGTTGCTGCCTCTTCCCAGCCAGCCGCATTTTCCTTATTCTCAGCATTTTCTTTATTTCGTTCCGTTATATTGCCACATCCGGTCAGACATATCATTATGCATAAAATCGCACATATACTCCATTGTTTCTTCATAGATACTCCATTCTTATATATACAAACAGGGATAGTTTATCATCAGCCACACACAAACCGATTATAAGCTATCCCTTTTACATATGCAATTATAACTTATTATTCTCTTGTATCATTTCTGCATCATCCCTTAACGGCTCCTGACATTCCATCCGTATAGTACCGCTGCATGATTACAAACAATATCGCAATTGGAATGGATACTAATACTGCACCTGCTGCAAATCTGGTGTACCACTGGTAAATGTTCTCTTTCTCTAACATATTCCACAGACCAATGGCAACAGTATAATACTGTGCATCTGTTCCGATAATTACCTTCGCCATAATAAAGTCGATCCATGGTGCCATGAAAGAAGTTAATACGGTGTACACAATAATCGGCTTTGCAAGCGGAATCGTAATCTTCGTAAACACATCCCATTTCGTTGCTCCATCAATGTATGCCGCCTCATCAATCGTTTTCGGAATCGTATCAAAAAATCCCTTTGCCACATAAAACTGCAGGATCGATGCTCCGCCGGAATATAACAGGATCAATGCGACTAATTTGAGATTTCCCTGTGTCAGTCCGATTCCCTTTAAGATATAATATACTGCGATCATAGACATGAATCCCGGAAACATTCCAAGGATCAATGCGATATTCAGCATTGGTTTTCTCGCTTTGAAGCGAAGTCTCGACATAACAAATGCAATGGATACCAGATAAAATGTTGCCAGCACACATGAAATGATTGCAACAAATAATGTATTTCCAAACCATCTTGGGAAGTTGAAGATGTCGGTATCCGTCAGCAGGGTTGTGTAGTTACTAAGGGTCCACGCCTGAGGAATAAATGTTGTGGAGTAAGAACCTTTTCCTGCCCGGAATGATGTCATGATCACCCAAAGAATTGGTAATATCCAGATGAAGGCTAATATGGCTAATCCAATATGAACCATAATGTTTCCAATGACTTTACTTGTTTTTTCTTTATTTTTCTTAATTCCTGTTATCTCATTTTTCATCATTGAAATTCCTCCTCATTCTTATATGCTCCTGTCTTCCGGTATGCTGCAAGTGAGAATACTGCGGAAAGAACAAATACCATAATACCAATGACGGCTCCGTAATTATAATCTTTCATGTCAATCGTCAGCTTATACAGCCATGTCACCAAAAGGTCCGTCTTACCGGCGGTTCCGTTATGGTAACTCATTGCTGCCGGTGCACCCTTTGTCAACAGATAGATTACGTTGAAGTTGTTAATATTTCCAATAAACTGTGTAATTAAGTAAGGCGTTGTAATAAACAACATATATGGCAATGTGATCTTGAAAAAGATTACAACTTTGTTTGCACCGTCAATCTTTGCAGCCTCGTATAATTCACCCGGGATATTCTGTAAGATACCAGTTGTCTGTATCATTGTATACGGAACACCGATCCATAAGTTTACAATAATGATCGTGATTCTTGCCCAGGTCGTGTTCGTCCAGAACGGAAGACTCTTCTCGATCAGTCCAAGCTGTTTTAACAATACATTGACCGCACCTTCCGGCTGCAACATGGTTCTCATTACCAATAAAGATACAAACTGCGGAATCGCAATGGATAAAATGAAGATGAATCTCCAGAATCCTTTTGCCTTTGTCTTCTTTCGGTTAATGACCATAGCTAAAATGATACCTAATATGTAATTTAAGAAAGTTGCAAATACCGCCCATACCAAAGTCCATCCGAGTACATGCCAGAAAGCGGTTCCAAGTCCACTGTTTGCGTCAAACAATTCCTTGAAGTTTGCAAAACCAACCCAGTCAAATAACTGTCCCGGCGGCTGATGATTGCGGTCGTAATTCGTGAATGCCATACAACTCATAAATACCAGCGGCATCACGGTGAATAAGATGACACACACGATTGGAAGTGCCAATAACAATTTATGAATATTTCCATCAAACAGAGACTTTACATCTTCTATAAATGTTGGAATATGCTGTCTCTTCTTCGACAACACCTGCACTTTGTATGCAGATTTTAAAGATGCGATCCATACTGCCACAAATGCTCCAATCACGAAAAATGTGATCACACCATATAACAGACACAACATGGAATTATCTCCCTGTGTATACTCATAAATCTGTTTTGTCTCATTAAATACTTCCTCACCGGTTGAAGTTCCAAGGGTAATAAAATCTCTTATAAACCCTGCTCCTCTTGTCACCATGTAAAAGATAAATGCTGCCTCAACTACTAAGAACATAAGACCTTTCACGATCTGTTTTCTTGCCAGATTACCAAGTCCCATCAAAAGCATACCTGCTTTGGTAAAGGCATCTCCATGAAGGATTGCATTTGTCAGTTTTATCTCATCTTTATTATTTTCTGCTCTCATCCTTCTAATCTCCTTTCTCTCATTGATTCACCTTGCCGTGTTAGATGATATCTGAAAATAAACCATTATTCTTACATATCATCCAACATCGCCGGTCTTACTCTGTCATGTTCGAAATGAGAGCTGCCACATCTTGTGACAACTCTATTTCGAAAGATATTTCTTATTCGCCTAAGATACCTTTAACCATTGCTTTTGTCTTTTCTTCAGCGTTAGAATCATTTACATCACCCTGAACAAGCTCTTTACCCATTGTTTCTGCCGGAGTCCAGTATGTTCCCATTTCAGATAACATTGGCTGGATCACTGCTGCATTTGCAATCTCATCTGCCTGTGCAACTGCTACATCATCTGCCTTTACAGCATCAGAAGCTGCTACATTTGTGTTCGTTGGAATGATTCCTCTTGTCTCAAAACGGATCTGCTGGCACTCTTCACCACCTAAGTAAGCTGCTAATGCTACTGCTACTTCCGGATCACTGCACTGTGGATTTACACCAATTGCCTTGCTTCCTGCGAAAGATTTCATCTGACCGCCATTTGCAGTCGGAATCTTTGCAACACCGAAGTTATCGCCTAATGCTTCTTTGATCGCTGCTGCATCCCATGAGCCGGAACAATATGCACCAAGCTTTCCTTCCTGGAATTTTGCAATACTGCTTCCCTCTTTCTCACAGGAGAATTTTGGATTTGCAGCTAATTTTGCAAGATATTTTGTCATCTCTACGCCTTCTGCACTGTCAAAGTTACATCCTGCGGATGCGTCATCACCATTGTCACCGAACAATGTGCCGCCTGCTGCATAGTAGAAAGATGCTACATACCAGCTATTGTCTAATGGGAATGCGAAGTTCGTAACGCCATCTCCTAAATCCTTTTCCATCATTGTATCCAAAGAAGTAATATCCTCTTCTGAATATTTGCTCTTGTCATAGTA
>JBNMIW010000087.1:0-7483 GCA_050873485.1 Lachnospiraceae bacterium
CCCTAACGCAAAAAGCCTGTCAATGGATCAGAAGCACTTCCACCTCTGGCAAGTACACGTCCCATTCCGGTCAGATATGCCTTTCTTCCTGCTTCAATCGCTAACTTAAATGCTGCCGCCATCTCCGGTACATCTCCTGCTGTTGCAATCGCTGTATTTGCCATAACCGCTGCTGCTCCCATCTCCATTGCCTCACATGCCTGGGATGGCTTACCAATTCCAGCATCTACGATAATTGGCAAATCTATCTCATCGATCAATACCTGAATCATCTCCTTGGTCGCAAGTCCTTTATTACTTCCGATTGGAGCCGCAAGTGGCATAACTGCCGCAGCACCGGCACTTTGGAGATCTCTTGCCACATTTAAGTCCGGATTCATGTACGGCAACACAACAAATCCTTCTTTGGCAAGCATCTCCGTTGCTTTCACCGTCTCATAATTATCCGGGAAGAGATACTTTGTATCCCGCATAATCTCTACTTTCACAAAATCACCGCATCCCATCGCACGGCTAAGCTTTGCGATCCGAACCGCTTCTTCTGCATTTCTTGCCCCGGAGGTATTCGGAAGTAAAGTAACTCCTTCCGGAATGTAGTCTAATATATTCTCGCTTTCCTGTGTGTTTGCCCGACGTAATGCAAGAGTAATAATCTCTGCCCCACCCTGCTTTACTGCTGCTTCGATCAGTTTCAGATTATACTTTCCCGATCCTAAAATAAAACGGCTGTTGAATTCCTTGCCACCTAACACAAACTTATCTTCCATCTTCTGTACTCCTTTATCTCTTTTGCTTATATGTGATGCTCTATTTTCAACCTCCACCCATAAATTCTAACACTTCTATCGTGTCTTCATCCTGAATGAAGATATTACCGAGTTCTTCTCTTGTAAGAATCTCCAAATTCCGTTCTACCACAACCCGCTCCGGTCGATAGCCCGCTTCTTTCAGATATTCCAAAAGATTCTGTCCGGCAATCTCTTTCTCTTTTCCGTTAATCTTAACCATATATAATCTCCTTTATAAAAATAAATAAAAAAGACACCAAACCATACACTTTGCGTATGGTCTGGCGCCTGTTATATTCCGTGAAAAGTGGTGCCCCCAGTTCACTTACATGTAAAAATAAATTGTTAAATAAGATCATGAACTTTGTCCATAATATGTATTGTATCGGACTTTGATAGAATATGCAAGATATTTATCTATTCCCTGCCACACTCAGTCACGAACTGCCCTAACGCTTCTTTTTCCGAAGAATACTCTCCTGTTACATACTTATTTACACAGGAATACCAACCCGCTATCATTTCCGGCGTGATCTTGCCCTCGTTCACACACTGCAACTCTACTTTTTGAAATCCCAATACATTCTTATAGATTGCAACCTCTGATTTCTCCTTCGCTACGGATGGAACACCCTTAATATCTGCAATCTGATTGATCTCATTCTTCGTGACAAGGAAACGCAGAAACTCGACCGCATAGTCGTAATTGTCGCTCTTTTCATTCACAGCAAATCCATACCACGGTTCTGTATAGGCATACCCACCTTTTTCTCCTAACGGTGCATAAATGTATTCGTACTCAAATGGATTCTTTTTGAATGCTTCTGATTTGGACTCCCTTTTCTTCATTCCACTGACTTTTTCCGTGTTACATACCCAGAACGGAACATCTCCTTCAAAGAACTTAAGAATCGCTCCATCATAATTATCTTCCGGATAATCCTGATTCACTTTCGGATCTATATATCCATTATCCATCATATCATTTATCTTATCCATAACCGGTTGTAACGAATCAGCCGCTTCTTTTTTGCCGGACGCTACCTGCGTATATAATGTCTGATCTGTCAAAAGCATATCTAAGATCATGTTCTGTGTTAACTCCGCATACACTTTGCTATTAGGACCCTGGATCGGGGTATAACCCTTTGACTTCAATGTCTCAAGCGTTTGGAGAAATTCATCATAGTTTGTTGGAACACTCAATCCCTCTTTCTCTAATAAGGATACATTCACAATCAGACCATACATATTCTGTCCCATGGGAATAGCCGATAATTTGCCATCATGACGGCTACAACTTAACATCTTCTCGTCAATTGCACTCAGATCGATATCTTCTTTTGCCAGATCTGCACAATAAGATTCCAGCTTTCCTCCCTCTTTTTGAAAGAGTGTTTCCGATGTCATCATAATATCAATATCCGGATTCACATCCAGATATTCATCAAACGTATCACCGCTTACCTGCTCATAACTGAACTCCACATTGGGATAGTATTGATTAAAATCATTGATCACCTGATCAAGTGCTTCAAAATTTCCAAAAAATCCGGTAGTTGTTAAAACCACCTTCTCATCCGTATCCAATCGTGGTGTGAACTCTCCTGTATCCTCTTTCTTTGAACATCCGGTCATACATAACGCCACTGCCAGACATATACTCATTACACCTGCTTTTATCCGTCTTTTCATAATCTGCGCCTCCCTTATTACTTTTCCCCATTGCGTATCTTTACCAGATAACTAATCAGTTTGTCCATATTGATCGGCTTTGCGATATGTCCGTTCATTCCGCAGTCCATACATGCCTGTACATCCTCCGCAAATGCATCTGCCGTCATTGCAATTATTGCAATCTTCTTCAACTTATCATCTGACAACGAACGGATTGCTTTTGTTGCCTCATAGCCATTCATTACCGGCATCTGTATATCCATCAAAATTGCATCATAGGTACCTACCGGTTCTTCTTCTAACCGGTATATACACTCTTGTCCATTTACCGCACGATCACAGGTAATTCCGCGTTCCATAAGCAATTCACATACAATCTCCCAATTCAGTTCGTTATCCTCCGCAACCAATAAATGCATACCTTTCACGTCTTGTGAATCTGTATCGTTTGCAACATTTTCCTTGTGCATGTCTACAATCGGAAGATCAATGCAAACCGTAAAAGAGGTTCCCTGGCCCGGTACACTCTGACATGTAATCGTTCCATTCATCAGATCTACCATCTGTTTCACAATGGAAAGACCCAATCCTGTTCCCTGTGTACTGTTCACCTGTGTGTTAATCTCTCTTGCAAACATACTATACATGCGCTTCTGGAATTCTTCCGTCATACCAATCCCATTATCCTCTACATAGAACACCAATCTTGTATTGGTCGCATCTTCCGGAATCGTCTGTTCAAAAAGACGCAACAGAATCTTGCCACCGGCTTTCGTATATTTGACCGCATTTGTCAACAAATTCACATATATCTGATTCAATCGCATCTGATCGGCACAGACATACTTATGCGGAAGATTTGAAAAATCACAGTCTAATTGGATATCTTTATGTTCGATGTACTGCGTCAACATCTCTGTAATATCCTGTATCAGCTCCTCAAGCGACACCGTATCTAAATTCAATGTCACTTCTCCGCTCTCTATCTTCGAAATGTCAAGAACATCATTGATCAATGTCAATAGCTGTTTACCGGAATGCATACCCTTATCCATACATTCCTCTACATACTTTTTATCATCCGACCTCTTCTTTGCAAGTACCATCATTCCTATAACTGCATTGAGCGGAGTCCGGATATCATGGGACATGGCAGACAGAAACTGCGTCTTCGCTCTACTTGCCTCTTCCGATATTCTTGCAGTCTCCCGTAACCTGTGATTCATGCTGATCAGATATGATCCATCTATGATCACTAATATGATCAACATACCACACACCAGTAGAATAATATGCCATGCATCCACAGGTGTTCTTAAATCTTTCACATTGATCACACCCAATATGTCCAGTGCTGAATCCGAGCCAAAAGAAGAATAATACCACAGACAATCCTCTCCACGGAAATTCTTATATTCCAATACGCCATTGTCCGTATCCATAAGCTGTTTCCGGAACACTTCGCTCTCATTATAATCATCCTCAAAGTTATATCCACGAATATATTCAATAAAATTCTGAGACTTCATCGAAGACGATTGTATTACATAATCTCCGGAATGCGTTATAATTCCAACCTCTGCCGAATTATATTCCATCGGAAACACCCATGACTTTTTGAGCACTTCCGTTGGAATAATACGTAACAACAGATAATCCTTTGTGCCCGCATCTGTAGACAATGTAACTTTGGTACCAAGTCCAACAGCCATTGTCTGTGTCTCCTGTAACCGATATTTGCCAAGAACTGCAAACTCTTTGTCATTTCCTTCAAACATATTCTGCATGATCTTGGAAAACGACAGCTCAGATTCTTCTTCCGGATTCTTATATGCAAGATATGTATCAATCTCCTCTTCATCCTTGGGATAATAAGAAGAATATGCCTCATATGAATCCATATCCACAATATGCGCAAACCGTTCCTTATTGGTATTGATACTTCTCAGAAAATCCAATGCTTCCTCTATCGTCATATTCTGCCCGGATATATAAGCTGCCCAGTTCTTCACATAACCTCTTTCACTCTCAAAATAATTCTGTGAAACTCTCTTCATGGATTCAATCGTACGAATAAAATCTTTTTTCTGATCTTTCTCCTGCTTATAATAAACATGTCTGGAATACAACATGGTGGAAATAACCATGATCACAATGAGTACGGCATTACCGATCACTAAAATATATTTTTTCTTTTTATCTGTATGATTCATATTAATTTACCTGTCATGTCTACCTGAATTATCTATGTCTTAATCAAGTAGAACCGCACCTGCTATTATTAATGTCCAAAACATATTCCTATCCTAACATTGTTCTGACGTGCGGTCAACAGCTTTATAGCCTCTCTGATCAGGCCGGATTCACATGCACCATAACATGTTTTACCTTTGGAAAATCCGCCTCAATCTTGTCGTGCACTTCCTCTGCAATCTCATGTGCATGCTGTAACGTATACGAACCATTTACCCGAATCTCTACATCTACATATATTTTGTTGCCAAAAATACGGGTCTGCAACAGATCAATACCTAACACCTCTGAATGGCTTAGAACTGATTCATATAGTTCATGTTCCATCTCTTCGTCACAGGAATGATCCACCATCTTATCCACTGCATCTTTGAAGATATCATATGCTGCTTTCACAATGAATACAAAGATAACGAGACTGGCAACCGAATCCATTACCGGAAATCCTAACATTGCCCCGCCAATACCGATCAAAGCACCAACCGAAGACAAGGCATCCGAACGATGATGCCACGCATCCGCCATCAATGCACTTGAATCAATTTTCTTCGCATAATGTCTGGTATACCAATACATGATCTCTTTCACAACGATTGAAATGATGGCTGCAATAAGTGCCAACATCCCCGGTGTTTCCAGACTGCCGTAATTACCTTTCAATATCGCACGTATTGCCTGTAATCCAATCTCTAATCCGGTAAATAACAATACCATCGCCAATACAATAGCTGCCACGCACTCTAACCGTTCATGTCCGTACGGATGCTCCTTATCTGACTCTTTCGATGCCAGCTTTACTCCAATGATCACAATGATGGTGCTGAACACATCCGATGCAGAATGTACCGCATCACTGATCATCGCATTGGAATGTGCGATCACTCCGGCAAGAAGTTTGAATACAGAAAGCAATGCATTTGCTAAAATAGTGATCATAGATACCTGATTCACTACTTGTTGAAATGTATTCTCCGTTACTTTGTTACTTAATGTTTTGTTGTCTTCCATACTTACCATCCTCTCTTTCTTATCGGTGTCGATCTGTGCCTGTCACAGATTCATATAATTAAAGTAAGATAGCTCTATGGCACTCATGTCTTATATGTGGGGATTTCTCAGATACTGTAAGATATGGCAAGGAATCTGTTATCATCAGGTTTCTTGCACTTTCAGGTATAAAAAAACACCCACGAATCAGTATTAGCAACTACTGTCCCGTGGATGTAAAGAATTCCACTGCCATTCCATGGCCCGACTCCCTTGGCATAAGCCAATGGTCTGCTCAGTTTGTACTGTAGATTTGTATGCAGTGCAAAGAGTTAATTTAGAATAGCATTTTTATTATAATATGTCAACATTTATTTTTTGATTCCTCGTTTTTAGTTAGATGTACCTAACTTTTATAAATATTATGATATTTCTCTTAAGAAAAAGCCTGCTTTCCCACTTGACAGCAAAGAAAAAAAAGATTATTTTATAAAAAATGAGATATATCTCACTTTTTTTCACTTAGGAGGTTATTATGGAATATAAAGAATTTGGTTTAGACAATGAGAAGACATTACTTCTCTTACCCGGTACATGCTGTAACTATGAGACAAACTTTGGTTCTGTATTAGACGCACTTTCAAAGAAATATCATATCATCTGTGTGAACTATGACGGCTTTGACGGAACAGATACCATATTCCCCGATATGATCACCGTCACGGAAAAGATTGAACAATACATTCAGGACAATCATAACGGACGGGTAAATGGCGCCTTAGGTTCTTCGCTTGGCGGCAGCTTTGTCGGACAGTTGATCAAACGCCGGAATATCCATATCGACCATGGAATCTTCGGAAGTTCCGATCTGGATGAGTGTGGTGTATTCGCCGCCAAGTTACAGACAAAGATCATGTATCCACTCATTTCCAGTGCAGCCAGCAATTCCAAAAAACAAGGTAAAATGCGTAAATTGATGACCAGTTTCTTTCAGATGAGTGATTCCGTTGCAGACAAATTCATGGCATGCTTTTCTTCGTTCCAGCCGGAATCCATCTTGAATGAATATTACACCGATCTGATCACACGACTAGGCGATCACATTGAAGTTCCACATACAAGAACGCATTTCATCTATGCGAATAAGATGGGCAAGAAATATAAGAAACGTTACGAACAGCATTTTGCCAATCCGGATATCCGGGAATTCGATATGCAACACGAACAGTGGTTGTTCGGGGATAACAATTGGACCGAACCTGTATTAGAAGCAATCTATGAATTCATGAATATGCCGGTATAGAAAGGACGCACCATGGAAAACAAGACTCCTCAAAGAAACAAAGCGATCAAGACAAGACAGAAACTATTAGAGACAACATTTGAACAGATTGCCGCAAATGGTTATCACAATATCACAGTTGACAAGATTGCCGCTGCTGCCGGTGTCTCCACGGGAAGTGCATACCGATATTTCAAGAATAAGAAGGAAATGCTGCTCGCCACCATCGAATATTACTACGGAAACATTCAGGAATTCTCACAGACACAGGATTCCCGTCTGACAGAATTTTCCACCTTAGAAGAAATGCTTACCTATGTGCTAGATCAATTCTATGCGATTCATAAGAAATATTATGCCATCCATGAAGAATTAGAAAGTCTGCGACACATTGATCCCGATATCAAAGCGGCTTACGATCAGATTTTACAACAAGCCATGGAGGAACTGATCCGGAAATTCCCTGCCACATATGCCGCCCTTCCCAATCTAAAAG
>JBNMIW010000088.1:0-7456 GCA_050873485.1 Lachnospiraceae bacterium
ATCCTAACTTCTTCATCAAAGGACCTGCAAACTGTGAAAAAGTATCACTGATGATGATAACCTGTGTAATACTTCTCAGCTCATCTAAGAACTCCTTTGCACCCGGAATCGGATCAATCTTTGCAATCGTCTCCTGAATCTCTTTCAATCCCAATCCATGCTCTTTCAATATATTCAAGCGGAAGTTCATTAACTTATCATAATCCGGCTCATCCCTTGTTGTTCTCTTAAGCTCTGGAATCCCGGTTGCTTCACTAAATGCAATCCAAATCTCCGGTACTAATACGCCCTCTAAATCCAAACATACGATATTCATCTCTCATCCTCCGTTATACTTATATTCATCGATTCGTGCCAATTCAGCATACACTTTATTACTCTGAACTGCCATAAACTATGTTCTATTATATGTTATGTTTCCTATCGTTGCAAGCAGGAAATATCCTAAATCATCCATATTGGTCCAATATAGTTAGTCCCTTTCGGCTAATATTCATTCTCATTATGAATTAGCCGAAAAGTGCCTGTTTTAATCAACTATTATGTATCTCTTTTACAACTTCTCTTCAATCCGCTCTTTCAACGCTTCAATCTCTTCTTTCTCCCTATCAATAAACATGATAGAAAATGCAATTGCTAATAACACCGCACTCACAAAGATTGCACGTCCTCCCAGATATCCGATTGCGATATTTCCCATGATCGCACCAAAGATAAAGAATGCAATAATACCAAAGTAAAGGATTCCATTATGCAGGCTATGCACATCCCGTTCTTTCACATAATCACACATATTCTGTGTGGCACTTCGCAAGTTACCAATACACATTGTCGTAGCAATACCTCTTCCATGAATCTTACGGAAACTCTCTACCTGAATACCACACGCCAGAGAAGTCAGACTGTTGGCAAGCAGATTCATGTTCATCGGGATAAAGCCTACTGCAAACAAGATAATTGCCTCCAACAATACGGAAAGCTGTCTCCAATGTAAGCGTTTATTTCCTTTCATTCGAACCAGATCTGCCATCGCAATTCCAATTGTAAATGCAATGATCGGGCAGAAATAATGCATCGCCTTTGCAAACTCTCCCTGCGATAAATATACACCAAATAATAACATGTTGCCGGTCTGTGCATTAGCAAATACCTTTCCTCTTGCCATATAAGAGTATGCATCCATCATACCGCCGGATATAGCAAGCAGTACGCCTAACTCAATGGATTCCGACGTCTGTTTTGCTTTGCTCACGTTCATAGTCATCATCTCCTAATCTAATTATCCGGGTGCTATTATGGCACTCTCTCTATCTCTTGTCAATGAATAGGATAACACAATTGCAAAACTCTTAAGAACCCGCAGATTCCCCATTACCTATTACCTTTTCATTATTTATCCCCTGTTTCTCTTTCCCGCAGGTTAACCACAAGCGTATAAATCTCCGGATGCCGTTCTTTCAGGTTCTGATCCAGTAAATGTCGCCGTTCTTTGAATCGCTGTGCCAGTTCCGGATGCTCCTTTGCAATCCGGTCATGCACCTCTCTTCTGTGTTCCTCAATCCGGATAGCAAGTGACTGTTCATCCTTACCCGATATATGTACAATCTCTTTCAAATGTTCTTCGAGATGTTCTAACCATTCATCTTCATCTAACGCTTCCATATGTGCCCAACGTCCATGAATCAATTCTTCCACATCACCAGTCTTTCTTAACTGCTCAATCTGCAACCGGATCTGTTTCTCCATCTGTTCTTCCGATTCTGCACCAAATGCCCAGACAAATTCCTGCACACGGTTGTCTGCACGTTTTCTTGATGGACTTTTTACCTCATTGGTCACACCGCCCTCTAACGGATACGGTCGATTGATTCCCATATCCTTTAATGCAATATGAATTGTACGGCGTACACATCCTTCCTCGATCAGATGTCCCAATCCTAACTTCCGTAACTGCTCATTAACTGGCGCAATATGTTCTGTAATATAAAAACGGATTTCCTTTGCTTTCAAGGATTGATACAGCAGTTCCAGACTGTCCGCTGCTGTAATATCAACACTTCCAACACCGCTGGCATCGAGAATAACCGCTTTGGTATCATCCTTGATCGCATGTTCAATATCTGCTTTCAGCACCTGAATATTCGCAAAAAACAGATTACTGCTAAACCGGTAGATCACAACACCTTCTACCGGATGAATCTGGCTGCTTTCCTTTATATCCCGAAAATGACTGTGCCCCGGCTGGATACCAAGAAAACATCTTGCCGGCTTTGACGTCCGGATGATCATTTCTGAAAATGACAGGATCACACCGATCAATACCCCATTGATCGTGCCAAGCATTAACACTCCAAGGAAAGCACCCATAAAGATAAAGAATTCTGTACGGCTTACTCTCCACAATCTCGCCGCTAAATGAAACTCAGTTGCTCCAAGCAATGCAGAGATCACAATAGCTGTCAGAATCGGAACCGGAAGATATCCAATGAATCCCGTCCCCACTAACAATAACACGATCATCGAAAGCCCTGCCACAATCCCCGTAAGCTGCGTCTTTGCCTGATACTGTTCACCCATTGCTGTTCTTGATACCGAACCATTGATCGGGCAGCAACCGGTAAATGCTGCCAGAAAGTTGCCCATGGAAAAAGCAAGAATTTCCTGATTATCATTTAGCCGGTAACCATTCTTGTTTGCAAAATTATTCTCTGCCAGTAACGTCTCTGCCATAATCACCACCGCAACCGACAGACTGATCGTAACTGCCTCTTTCAGTGATACTGCGGTGAATGATGGCACACTCCATCTTGGTAGCCCCGCCTCTACTGCATTTAACGTCTTCACTCCCCATTGCTCCACAGGAAGGAACTTCGTCATAGCTGCTCCCGCTGCCATCAACAATACTGCCATCGGAAACTTAGGCGCCAGACGTTTGGCGATCAGAAGAATTACCAATGCCGCAAGACCTAACACAATGGATGGTACATTGATCGTAGATGCCGTACCTGCAATATGTTCTACCAGTTCCGGCAATTCTCCTACGCCCGCAGTTCCGCCCATCAGCTTCGGTATCTGCATCAGAATAATTGTCGTGCAGATTCCTGTAATGAATCCACCCATTACGGGAGCCGATATGTAATTAACCAATTTGCCCGCTTTCATCACATAAAATGCAAGCAGCCATAATGCCACGAAGAAAGTCAGCACCGGAACCACCTGCATTGCTTTAGCCGATCCGCTCTCTACTCCAAGACTTAACAAAGCAGACCCAATCAATGCCGCCGGTGCTGCATCCACCCCAAAGATGAATTGCGGTGACGTCGAGAACAATGCAAAGATCAGAATCGGAAACACCGAACCATACAGACCATATACCGCCGGCAGTCCTGCAATCTGTGCGTATCCCATGGAAATCGGTATGGATACTGCCATAATGATCAATCCCGCAACAATATCCTTTGCCAGATTCTCTTTATTATATTGTCTTAGCGTCTTTGCGAATTGTACCTTCAAGTTTGTTCCTTCTTTCTTCTCTATCTCTCACAAAAGAACTCAATCTCTTCCCCAAGCGGTCCCTTGCAAAATGCGATCCTTGCGGGGAATTTCGGCTGCGATGCAATCTCTATATCCTTTGGCTCTATGAACACTTCATATCCCGCTTCGCGTACCGCTTGTACACAAGCGTCTACATCATCCGTTGCCAATGCAAAATGCCGGATCGTACCCTGTGGTAAATCCTCCTGTCCATCCGAAAAGATCTCGATAATCCCTGATCCCGTATCTAACATAATTCCGGCATCCCAGCTTCTGGCAACCGGAATACCTAAAATATCTTTATAAAAATGTATCTCTTCTTCATATTCTTTGTCATTGCAGCATTTCAGTGATACATGATGAATACCTTTAATTAAACTCATACTCTCTCCCTCCTATCTCACTGTTTCTTGCAAAAAACAGTAAATGTGATAAAATTAGTTCCGCAGTCAGATTATCAAACAATTCATGTCTAAGGAGAACACAAATGGAAACTTTATTATTCATAGATGAAATTATATGTGTCATCAGTATATTCGCACTTGCTTTTTTCTGTGCAATAGTACCAAAAACTCGAATTGCCGGATATTTTTATATTTTATTCGGTGTCACGATCGCACCAGTTGGAATCAAATCGATTCTCGACGGTGATCTCTGGTATCAATTTATCTGGTTTTTTCTATTTGCAATCACCGCAATCGTTATCGGAATCGCGCTGTTAGTTGCAAATAGCGCTATGACCGAACAAGAACAAAAAGAATTAGATCAGGACTTTGGAGAAATAGCAAGACGTGGCGGCAAAAGAAGACTGCTCACACAATTCTGGCGCATGAAATAATCCGTCTTCTTCCGACTCGCCACCGTCCTAACATTCTTATTATAACCTACTCCTCACGATGATCGATCACACGCTTCGTCTTCTTCTCGGAACGTGGAAGTGTTCCAACCGGAACCACCGTTACCTTCGGCGTTACACTCATTCTTGACTTGAACAATCCTTTAATTGTCTGAGCAGTCTTTTCAAAATCAACACGTCCCTCTGCCTCAGCCGTTACAAGAATAATATCACGGTTGATGCTCTCATCATGTGCAATGTTAATGTTATACTCACTTGACACACCATCCACCATGCCAAGAATCTCTTCTACCTGACTTGGGAACATGTTGACACCGTGTACCTTGAACATGTCATCACTACGTCCCTTGATAATATCCAAACGCGGATGCTTTCTGCCACATGGACATTCACCCGGAATAATTCTGGAAATATCATGCGTACGGAAACGAAGTAACGGTGCTCCTTCCTTCACCAATGTAGTAATCACAATCTCGCCTTCCTCACCATCCGGTACCGGCTGTAAGGTCTTCGGATCAATGATCTCAATATAAATGTAGTCATCCCAATAATGCATACCATCATTTTTCTCACAACTGATTCCGATACCCGGACCATAGATCTCCGTTAATCCATAAATGTCATATAATTCAATGCCAAGTTCCCGGCTGATGTAATCCCGCATCTTCTCGCTCCAACGCTCGGAACCAATGACACCCTTCTTCAAATGAATCTGATCCCGTATTCCACGGCGGTTGATCTCTTCTGCCAACAGCAATGCATAGGATGAAGTTGCCGTTAATACGGTTGTCTTCAGATCGATCATCATCTGAATCTGCTTATCCGTGTTACCCGGTCCCATCGGAACTGCCATAGCTCCCAACTTCTCACATCCTGCCTGGAATCCAATACCTGCCGTCCACAAACCATATCCCGGTGTGATCTGGATACGATCCTTATTCGTAATTCCTGCTGTCTCATAGCAGCGTGCAAACATGGTCGCCCAATCGTCTACATCCTTTGCTGTATAAGGAATAATGACCGGTTTACCGGTTGTACCGGAAGAAGAATGGATTCTAACAACCTCTTCATCCGGAACTGCCTGAATACCAAGCGGATAGGCATTGCGAAGATCCTCTTTACTGGAAAATGGAAG
Source organism: Lachnospiraceae bacterium (assembly GCA_050873485.1). Lineage (GTDB taxonomy): Bacteria > Bacillota > Clostridia > Lachnospirales > Lachnospiraceae > CAG-590. The sequence continues at coordinate 5,526 of JBNMIW010000088.1, forward strand.
TTTCTCAAACTCCTCCTGGTTAGAGACTCCTTCAATTCCGGCTTCTTTATATATCTTTCCATAATAACTGTCTGTCTGAATCAATCTCTTGATCTGTGCATCTACCTGTGATAACTGTGTGCTATTTAACTTCATATGCTGATCCTCCTTATATTCTTATATGTATATAATCTTTTCTTAAAAACCTTCTTGATTATACCAAATTATGTATGTGTTGACCACCTTATTCTATGTACACTACCCAGATACAAACTAAATGATGCCGTTTATAGTGTCAGCAAATTCATCACCAGATTAACCATAATATCCTTTTCCTCCGGATTAGATTCCGCAATCATTAACGTAATTGCTACCAAAGCTCCATCACTTATACGTTTTTCTCCATCTTTATACAGATAATCATTTCTACCCAAAAATTCAAGAAATAAAGAGGCTGCAATTCTCTTACACCCATCCGCAAATGGATGATCCTTAATCATAAAATATAAAAGATTTGCTGCTTTTTCTTCTAAAGACGGATATACGTCCCCACCAAATACACTTTGATACACCGCTGCAAGAATCCCTTCCACCTTTCCTTTTTCTTTTTCAACTCCAAACACATCTGAATGAAAAGTATCCTCCATTGCATTCACCATATTACAGCAGTCTTCATAAGTAATTCTATATACCGGCTTATTTCCAATTGGTTTCTCAAGTGTCTGATGATCATACTGATCTAATAACATGAGTGCATCTGTATATAAATTAACTGCCTTTAATATATCCTTCTCCTCAACCTCTAATGTAGCCGCAAGCATCTTAGTCTGAATATCAACGGTTCGTTGTAAAGCCTCTAATCGTTTTTCATTGATCGCATAACCTTGAATAATATACTGCTTTAATACTGCATTTGCCCACTTTCTAAAAGCAATACCTCTTTTCGAATTGACCCGATAGCCTACTGATAAAATCATATCCAGATTATAAATTTTGGGTTTTCTACCTCCTGTACTTTTGTCGGAAAAACCGACAGAAGTATCATCCAACTCTCCTGAATTCAAAATATTAGATATATGTTCACTTATTGTAGCATGTTTTACCTCAAACAATGTTTCCATTTGTTTTTGAGTTAACCATACAGTTTCTTGTTCCAAATTCATCTCAACTTCAATATTAACTTTTCCATCTGAGAAAAGTACAATCTCATTTTTCATTGTTTGTTCCCCTTTCTTACTTTCACATATCTATCGAACTATCTTCTTTTCGTTCCATCCTCACTCTTAATTTACTATACCATAATAATCCTTCTGTAACACCAGCGCTGAATACCGAAACCGGTCTTCCACCATCTGCATACACTGTTGCAGATACGATTCATCTTCTGTTCCACCCATCCACACCGCTTCTCCGGTCGTTGCATTATATCGCACCCGGTCTGTCAGAAAGCTTTGATCCTTGAACATCACCAGTCCCATATCATCTGATAACATGTCTCTTCCTGCCAACAACCGGGAATCATAGTCCAGTCCCATCAGATTTGATATGGTCGGCAGCAGATCCAGATTCGAACAGCATTTCTCCACCGTCAAAGGAAATTCGTCCATGTTCTCCATCGCTGCACTCCATATCAGACAGGTATTCCGGTATAACTCAAAATCATCCTGCTCCACAGCAATCACATCCGTGCCGGAATCCCCTGCATTAGCCGCATTTTCTTCACGACCCATATGCAACACATCATTCTCATCTATCACATGCCCGGTCGCTTTCCTCAATTCATCATAAGCACCCTTTTTCAGACCATACGGATAATGGTCCGGTGCTACCACAAACAAAGTATGCTCCAATTGCCCCTTCTGCTTTAACCGATCAATCAAATACTCTAAAGCATATTCCAGTTCCTGATTTGCCTCTAAGTAACAGGCTGCATTTTCCGTAAGCTCCATACC